>NZ_JBEZKW010000030.1:0-88685 GCF_040651795.1 Streptomyces sp. NPDC048361 | reverse complement strand
AACACGCCCTTATGGGACACGGCGGAAACGTCATTGAGGAACTGAAGGCGGACCATCGCGAGGTGGAGGACCTGTTCGACCAGATCGATGATTTTCACCGCGCGGCCCTCCGTCGTTTCGCAGACCCGCCGGATAAGCATTGACGCAAGGGAAGGCACCTACTAACTTCGCTATACGGATTATTGATTCCGTGAAGCGGAAAAGTCTCGACCGTGTGGAGGATGCAGGATGGGTCAGCAGGAGCAGGTGGCAACGAGCCTCGCCGGCGTCGTCAGCGAGGAGATCAGTGCCTCGCTCATCGCCGTGGACCAGGAGCTCGCCCGCCGATACCCGGGCGACCCCGGCACCCGCCAGCCCGTCCACACCGTCTACGTACCCGGAGACGTCTTCGACGCCGGCACCATCCGCTCCTGGGGCGACCAGGCACTCGCCGCCCTCGACGAGCACGCCCCCGACGCCGCCTCCTTCGCCAAGGTCCTCGGCATCTCCGACGACCTCGCCGCTCCCGTATACGACCGCGTACGCGCCAAGCTGACCCGCGAACCCATCGAAGACCTCCGCATCGACTTCGAGGACGGCTACGGCCCCCGCCCCGACGCCGAAGAGGACGCCGACGCCGCCCGCGCCGCCCGCCTCATCGCCGAAGCCTTCAAGAACGGCACCGCCGCCCCCTACATGGGCATCCGCATGAAGTGCATGGAAGCCGCCGTACGCGACCGCGGCATCCGCACCACCGACGTCTTCCTCACCACCCTCATGCAGAACGGCGGCCTCCCCGACGGCCTCGTCCTCACCCTCCCCAAGGTCACCTACCCCGAGCAGGTCACCGCCTTCGTGCGGCTGCTCACCGCCTTCGAAAAGGCCCACCACCTGCCCGAAGGCCGGCTCGGCTTCGAAATCCAGATCGAAACCAGCCAGTCCATCCTCGCCGCCGACGGCACCGCCGCCGTAGCCAAGATGATCTACGCCTCCCAGGGCCGCGCCACCGGCCTGCACTACGGCACCTTCGACTACAGCGCCTGCGTCGGCGTCTCCGCCGCCTACCAGGCAAGCGACCACCCCGCCGCCGACCACGCCAAGGCCGTCATGCAGGTCGCCGCCGCCGGCACCGGCGTACGCGTATCCGACGGCTCCACCAACGTGCTGCCCATCGGCACCACCGAACACGTCCACGAAGCCTGGCGCCTCCACTACGGCCTCACCCGCCGCGCCCTGGCCCGCGCCTACTACCAGGGCTGGGACATGCACCCCGGCCACATGCCGACCCGCTACGCGGCCGTCTACGCCTTCTACCGCGAAGGCCTCGAACAGGCCGCGGGCCGCCTCGCCGCCTACGTCGCCAAGACCGAGGGCGACGTCATGGACGAACCCGCCACCGCCAAGGCACTCAGCGGCTACCTCCTGCGCGGCCTCGACTGCGGCGCCCTCGACACCGCCGAAGTCGCCCGCCTCACCGGCCTGACCCGCCCCGACCTCGAAGCCTTCGCCTCACCCCGCCGCGGCAGCCTCACCGTCACCGCCCCGTAGCCGAACCGGGACACGCCCCCCGAGGACTGTCACCCCTGCCCCGTACTCTGTACGCGACCACAATCGCCACAGGGGAACGGGGCAGCGGTGTCTACGGGGGAGAGCCAACTACTGGCCGGCCGGTACCGGGTCGTCGAACGGCTCGGCCGCGGCGGCATGGGCGTCGTATGGCGCGCCCACGACGAAGTCCTCCGCCGCGACGTCGCCGTCAAGGAACTGCGCGCCTTCAACGACGCCTCCGCACCCGAACTCGGCGACCTCCGCCTGCGCATGCAGCGCGAAGCACGCGCCGCAGCCCGCGTCCGCCACCCCTCCGTCGTCGCCGTCCACGACGTCACCGAACACGACGGCCGCCCCGTCATCGTCATGGAACTCATCGACGGACCCTCCCTCGACGACGTCCTGACCGAACGCGGCGTCCTGGAACCCGGCGAAGCCGCCGCCATCGGCGCCCACGTCCTCCAAGCCCTCGCCGCCGCCCACCGCGCGGGCGTCCTGCACCGCGACGTGAAGCCCGGCAACATACTCCTCGACACCTCGGGCCGCGTCGTCCTCACCGACTTCGGCATCGCCGCCATGAACGACCCCGGCGACGGCTCACGGACCCACCTGACCCGCAGCGGCGAACTCGTCGGCTCCCTCGACTACCTGGCACCCGAACGGGCCCAGGGCCACAACCCCGGCCCCGCCTCCGACATCTGGGCCCTCGGAGCCACCCTGTACGCCGCCGTCGAAGGCACCGCACCCTTCCGCCGCACCTCCACCTGGTCCACCCTCAACGCCATCGTCGTCGAACCCCCGCCCCCGGCACGCCGCGCCGGCCCCCTCGCCCCCGTACTGCTGCGCCTGATGGACAAGGACCCCGCCCGCAGGCCCGACGCCGACACCGCGGCCCGGCTCCTCGCCCAGATCGCCACCGACGCGGGCACCACCGTGCCGACCGCCGTACGGACCACACCGATCCGGGCCACACCGATCCGGGCCACACCCGCCACACCCCCACGGGACGCCGGCGCACAGCCCGGCGGAGAACCGCGCAACGCGACCGTACGCGACGCCGCGCCGCACCGCCCCGAGGGCTTCGGGCCGGCGCCCACACCGACGCCCATGCCGGTCCCCCAACCGCTGCCGGGAGTCGCGCCGCACAGGGCACAGCGGCACGAGGTCTCCGGACCAGTCGTCCGCGACAGCGCACCCGAGCGAGCGGCCTCCGGGCGGAGCCGGCGCACCGCATGGATCGCCGCCGCGGCGGCCGCCGTCGTACTCGCCGGCGGCGGCGCCGGATACGCACTCCTCAGCCAGGACGACACGAGCAGCGGCGGACAGCAGGCGGCCGGTGCGGCCACCCGCGCGACACCCGGCGCGGCAGACGACCAGATCGGCGCCGCCGGCCTCCCCACACCCGGATCCACCACCGGACCCACACCCAACTCGCCCGCACCCACGGCGAGTTCGAGCACCACACCCTCCCAGCCGTCCGCCAAGGGCGACCCGGGAAAGCCGGGCGGCGCCAAGGGCGGAGCCACCAAGGAGCCCGACCCCAGGAAGAACACCCCCGGCGCCCCCGACCCGGGCGGCCCCGGCGGCACGGCGGGCGGCGGCGCCGCACCTCCGGCGGGCAGCTGCACCCCCATCGCCGGCGGCAAGTTCAACTGCCAGGTGTGGCGCACCGCCAAGTCCATCCGCCGCGACGGCGCCCCCGCAGGCGTACTCAACGCGGGCACCAACTACGTCTACTGCCAGACCAACCTGGGCCGCCGCGAGACCTACGGCAAGTGGACCAACACCTGGTGGGCCAAGACCGACGACGACAGCGGCCACACCAACGTCTACGTCAGCGTGGTCTACCTCAAGGGCGGCGACAACAACCAGCCCGTGCCCGGCCTCAAGGTCTGCTGACGCCGGGCCACCCGGCAACCCCCACCGACGGACCCGAACGGCCCGCCCAAAGCCCCGCGCCCAACGCTCCAGCGCCCAAAGACCAGTGCTCAAAGCCCCGCGCCCCAAGGCCCCCGCGCCTCAACCCTCAACACCCCCGCGCTCAAAGCCCCGCGCCCCAAGGCCCCCGCGCCTCAACACCCCCGCGCTAAGCCTCCGCAGGCGGCGCGATCTCACCCGAACCGCGCTCGATCAACACCGTCGGCAGCACCACCCGCGCCGGCGTCTCGTCCGCCCCGTCGAGCCGCCGGAAAAGCAGCTCCGCCGCCGTACGGCCAAGAGTCGCCGCGTCCTGAGAAATGACCGTGATCCCCAGCAGATCGGCGAGCTCGATATCGTCGAAACCCACCAGAGCCACCGGACGCTCACGCCCCGCAAGCACCCGCACCGCCGTCACCGTCACCCGGTTGTTCCCCGCGAACAGCGCGGTCACCCCGGACGGGCCCGCCAGCATCGACTCCGCCGCGTCCCGCACCCGCTCCGGCCCCGTCGAACCGAGCGACACCCACGCGTCCTCGACCCGCAGCCCCGCGTCCGCCATCGCCGCGTGATAACCACGCAACCGCTCCGTCGCCGTATGAATGCGCGGCTGGTCACCGATGAAACCGATCCGGCGATGGCCCTGCGCGATCAAATGGGCCACCCCCGCCCGCGCCCCGCCGAAACTGTCCGACAGCACCACATCGGCGTCGATCCGCCCCGCCGGCCGGTCCACGAACACCGTCGCCACCCCCGCCTTTATCTCCGGTTCGAGATAGCGGTGGTCGGACCCCGCCGGGATCACGATCAACCCGTCCACCCGGCGCGCACAGAACGCCAGGACCAGCTCCTGCTCACGATCGGCGTCCTCGGCACTCGAACCGTTGATGAGCAGCGCCCCGTGTTCCCGCGCCACCTCCTCCACGGCCCGGCTCAACGGCCCGTAGAACGGGTCGGCGAGGTCTTCCAGAACCAGACCGATCGAGGCGGTACGGCCCTTGCGCAACACCCGGGCACTGTCATTGCGGCGAAAGCCCAGCGCCTCGATGGCCTCCTGCACCCGGCGCTCGGTGTCGGGTGTCACCCCGGCCTCACCGTTGACCACCCGGGACACCGTCTTGAGGCCGACTCCGGCGCGCGCCGCGACATCCTTCATCGTCGGACGGTTGCCGTAGCGGGGCTCGGGGTGGCGGGCATTCTCGGCCACAGTGCGCTGTCCTGTCGTCGTCGGGAGCCGTCCGGCGTGCTCTGGTGCCCGGGCGGTAGGTGTGGCGTCGAGCATAGGCCCTGGACAACGTTGTCACATCCAGGGAGACTCTCATCTTGACCTGCTGTTACCCGTCTTCCGCCAGGAGATCCGTCCTCGATGCACACCGACCTCGTCGCCGCGCTCGACATCGGCGGCACCAAGATCGCCGGAGCCCTGGTCGACGCCGCCGGCCGGCTTCTCCTGCGGGCACAACGGCCGACTCCCGCCCATGAGGACGGCGACACGGTGATGCGCGCGGCCGAAGAGGTACTCGCCGAGCTGACCGGATCCGCCCTGTGGGAGCGTACGCGCGCCGTCGGCATCGGCAGCGCGGGGCCCGTCGACGCCTCGGCCGGCACGGTCAGCCCCGTCAACATCCCCGGCTGGCGCGGCTTCCCGCTGGTCGAGCGGGTGCGCGCGGCAACCGACGGCCTCCACGTCGAACTCGTCGGCGACGGCGTCGCGATGACCGCCGCCGAACACTGGCTCGGCGCGGCCCGTGGCTACGACAACGCCCTGTGCATGGTCGTGTCCACCGGGGTCGGCGGCGGCCTCGTTCTCGGCGGCAAACTACACCCCGGCCCCACCGGCAACGCCGGCCACATCGGCCACATCAGCGTCGACCTCGACGGCGACCCGTGCCCATGCGGTGCGCGCGGCTGCGTGGAACGGATCGCCAGCGGCCCGAACATCGCCCGCCGCGCCCTGGACAACGGCTGGCGCCCCGGCACCGACGGCGACACCTCGGCTGCCGCCGTCGCCGCGGCCGCCCGGTCCGGAAACACGATCGCGGTGGCCTCCTTCGAGCGCGCCGCCCAGGCGCTGGCCGCGGGAATCGCCGCGACCGCTACGCTCGTGGAGATCGAGATCGCCGTCATCGGCGGGGGAGTGGCCGGCGCGGGCGATGTCCTCTTCGCCCCCCTGCGCCGGGCCCTGCGCGACTACGCGACGCTCTCCTTCGTCCAACGTCTCACCGTGGCGCCCGCGTTGATGGGAACGGACGCCGGCCTGGTGGGCGCGGCGGCCGCGGCGTCGGCGCGAGGCTCGGACCGGGGTGCGGCGGCGTTGCTCAAGTGACGGATGGTGACTGACAGCTGAGGGATGACAGTTGTGGACTGACGGTTGCGGACTGACAGTTTCTGTCGTTCGTCAGCCGTCGTCCGGGTCGGCTCTCAGCGACGAGTGAGCCTCCCGCGACCCCGACGTCCTGACCGAGGACGGTGACTGTAGTCGATTCGGGGCGAGCAGGCGGCTGTGATCAGGGTGAGGGCACGCCGCGTTCCTGGTCGTCGAGCGCGGCGCGCCCTCTATGCCTGGGGCAGCCGGCGTCAGTGCTCGCCGAAGCCGTCGTGGCCCTGGAACATGCCGTCCCAACGGGAGTGGCTGCACTTGCTGCCGTAGGCGGCGTTGCCCCCCGTGGCGGCGGCGAACGTGCCACAGGCGCTGGTCGCGCCGCCGGAGTGATGGTCGTCCCCGTCGTGGGCCAGGGCGGTGCCCGCGCTACCGAGGATCGCGGCGACGGCGAGAGCGCCGGCGGCAAGGGACGTGCGCATACGCATGATTACTCCTGTCTAGGGGTGTGTGCGGAGAAACAGGATGATTAGTCCCCGATGCCCGACGGTGGCGAAACCTGAGTCACCCGACCGCCGACACACGCGGGGGCCGCCCGAAGGCGAGAGCCTTCCTGCTCCCTTCAGACACCCGGGCCGGTGGTAGGGCAGCCTCCCGGAGGCCCAGCCGATCGATTCCGCCGCCGACGCATCCCCTGGGGGGGTGTCTTCGTTTCACCCTCGTCGGCCGATGAGCTTCCGAACCGTGCCGGCTCTCTGTGGAGGGCGGCCACCTGAAAACGGGATCTTAAGCGGCCTTGGTCACGTCGCTGCACAGGCCCTTCGAGCGCACCGCGGCCTCCCACTCGACGAGCAGCTGCAGGTAGTCGTCCGACCCGAGCCCGCCTTCGTCGACGAGCCCACGGATATTTTCATTGATCACCGACGCAGGGCGCACGGAACCACGATCGGCAGGTGTATTGGGCATGGACCAAGCGTATCGCCCGGCACTGACAATGGCCTCGATCGCGTCCAGAGCGCCCTGCCACAAGAACCCCGATGGGCTGCCCCCTGTCGGTCTGGCAAGGGCGGATGTCCCGGCGTCGGTCCGCCGCGTCAAGAGCCTGGTCCTCGATGAACTCGGGGCCCCTGGCGAGTCGGCTCCAACTCGTCTACGTTCGCGGCTCGTTGAGTATACGAGCCGGGCTCGTACGCTCTGCGACCAGGCAGCGAGCCGGACTCAAGCGGTGATCGAGCGTGCTTCAAGGCGAGCACCCCAAGGTCTGCGGCCTCAAGCAGATGCGCCGCCTGCCGCGGCCCGCCGTCGACGGGCCGCGCCAGCCCGACTCCGGAGGCCGCCATGACCGTCGAACTGCACGTTGCCACCGCTCTCCTGCACGACTTCGACACGGCGCACAACCCGCTCCCGGGCCGTGAGGTCGCCCGGCGGCCGAGCCCCGTGAACCCCGCCGTCACCATCGTCGACCTGGAGACGGCGGACGCACCCGAAGGGGCCGCCCTCATCGACCCCATCTTCCGGCGCACGGGATTGCGCGAGGTCCGCATCACGGAGATCCGCTGGTACGACCGGGACGGCTACTTCATCGCCCCCAGCATCCCGCTCGCGGCCTGAACGTCCGGCAGCCCTGGACTCGGGAGAGCAGACCGTAGTCGCAGCTCAGGCCTGTCGGCCATGGGTTATCCGGTGTAGCCGGGGCAACGGCCGGCCGCAGTCGAAAATGGTTCGCCACTCGCCGCCGTACCGGTCACGCTCCTGGGGACAGCACCCTTCCCAGGAGTACGCAGTGACCGACCTCGACCTTCTCGTTCCGCCCGCCGGCCTCGCCGCCGCCATCGACGCCGGGCACGTCGTCCGCAAGGCCCACCCCGAACTCCCGCTCTCCATCTATTCGTACAGCAGGACCTGCCAGTACGAGCAGGCGTGGAACGAGGTCACCACACGGTGCCGGGGGCTGGTCGCCGACGACACGAGCGGGGCCGTCGTCGCGCACTGCCTGCCCAAGTTCTTCAACGTCGCCGAGCACACCCTGGGCCGCCCCTACGCGCAGCCGCTGCCCGACGAGCCGTTCGAGGTGTACGACAAGGTCGACGGCTCGCTCGGCATCGTCTTCCACTACGCGGGCCGCTGGCGCGTCGCCTCCCGCGGGTCGTTCACCTCCGAACAGGCGGCCTGGGCCACAGCATGGCTCGACGGACGCGACACGACGACGCTGCGGCCCGGCGTGACCTACCTCGCGGAGATCCTCTACCCCGAGAACCGGATCGTCGTCGACTACGGCGGCCACCGCGACCTCGTGCTGCTCGCCGCGTACGACCCGACGGGCGAGGAGATCGCGCTGTCACGCGCCGCCGCCGACTGGGCGCCGGTCGGCTCGGTCGCGCGTACGTGGCCGGCGATGCCGCTCGCCGAACTCCTGGCGCACACCGCGGCCGACGCGCACGCCGACGGCCGTGCGGCGCACGGCACGGACGCCGAGGGCTATGTCATCCGCTACGCATCGGGCCTGCGGACCAAGGCCAAGATCAGCGAGTACGTGCGGCTGCACAAGGTGCTCACGGGCATCACCGAACGGGACATCTGGCGCTTCCTCGGCATCCGCCGGTTCGCCGGCGAAGACCCCAAGCGGGTCGCCCAGGCGATCGGCTGCGGCCCCGGCGAGATCGCCGAACTCACCGCGGGCGGCGCCGACCCGCTGGACGTTATGCTGCAGCAGGTCCCCGACGAGTTCGACGCGTGGGTGCGGGGCGTGACCACCCGCCTCGACACGCACGCCGCCGAACTGGCCGCTCTCGCCGCGCGGCGGTTCGGTGAGATCGCGCATCTCGGCCAGGACCGCGGCGCGTTCGCCCGTGCCGCCCGCGAGATCCCGGAGCGCACCGCACGCGCTGCCGTGTTCCACCTGCTCGACGGCCGCGACATCGACCTGATGATCTGGCGGACCCTCAAACCGGCCGCCGCCAACCCGTTCACCGATGACAAGGAAAGCTGAACCCCCGATGCCCACCGTGCACGTCATGACCGGACTGCCCGCCTCCGGCAAGACCACCGCCGCCCGCAAGCTCGTCGAGGACTCCGACGGCCAGTGCCGCCGCGTCAACCTCGACGACCTGCGCGCCATGTTCGACCCCGCGGGCGGCGGGCGCGGCCGCAACGGCACCGCCGAGCAGAGCGTCCTCGCGGTCCAGGACAGTGCGGTGCGCGAGAGCATCGCCGCGGGGTTCGACGTGGTCGTCGACAACACCCATCTGACCCCGCACATCCCCAAGCGTCTCAAGGCCGCGGTCGCCGGCCGGGCACGGTTCGTCGTGCACGATTTCACCGGTGTGTCCGTGGAGGAGTGCCTGCGCCGTGACGCGGCCCGCGCGGAGCCCGTCGGCGAGGAGGTCATCCGCCTCCTCGCGGACAAGCACGCCAAGGCCGTGCGCAACGGCTGGCGGCTCACGGACGCGTGGCTCAACGACACCGTCGTACTCGCCGAGACCGACCCCTACACCCCGGACGCCTCCCTGCCGAGCGCCGTGATGTGCGACATCGACGGCACGCTCGCCCTCAACCTGAACCGCAATCCGTACGACTTCGCCCGCTGCGGACAGGACGGCCTCAACGGCTCCGTACGCGACGCCCTGATCGGCTTCCGGCAGGCGCACGGCGACACGATCGTGCTGCTCTCGGGCCGCGGCGAGGAGTACCGGCCGCAGACCGAGGCCTGGCTCGCCGCACACGACGTGCCGTACGACGAGCTGTGGATGCGGCCGGCCGGTGACGGGCGGCGCGACGACGTCGTGAAGGCCGAACTCTTCGACGCGCACGTACGCCACCGGTTCCACGTGCGCGTCAGTCTCGACGACCGCGACCGGGTCGTCGCCGTGTGGCGCAGCATGGGCCTGCCCACCTGGCAGGTCAATTACGGAGCCTTCTGACACGGCGACTTGTGACACGGGGCCCTTTGATATGGGGCCTCTTAGACGCGGCGGACTGCCGGGCGGGCACGCAAGCGGGCCGGGCGGGCAGGCACGCGGGCCGGGCGGGCACGCGGGCCGGGTGGGCACGCGGGCCGGGTGGGTGGCGTCAGCCGACCCGTTCCGGCACGGTGTGCGTGACGACGACGAGAAAGGCGTCGCTCTCCAGGTCCATCACGACTTCCGCCGCGAGTCCCTCGTTCCTGCGCTCGTGCGCGAAGGCCTCCGCGGGCCAGTGGCCGCGCGGATCGCCGGCGGGAAAACGTTCCAGTACCGTACGACGCATTTCGTCGCACCCCCTTGTTTCTCTCTTCGGGCACCCGCACAACGACGCTCGCGCCGTCGGCGTTACGGCCCCCCGTGGCCGGTGCCTGTAGACCAGGACGCGGTGGGGCGCCCGATGGTGGCGCCCGGCAGGCAACAGCCCGGCCACAGTTGTGATGTGAGCGAGGAGGGCCCGGGCCACCGCTGCGTTTCCGTGGCAGGGTGTTGCGGGCAGTCCACTGGGGGCTACGAAGAGGGGGGAACCGTGATCGTCTGGGTCAACGGTGCGTTCGGCGCGGGCAAGACGAGCACCGCGCGCGAGCTGATCGACCTGATCCCGAACAGCACGTTCTACGACCCCGAGGTGATGGGCGGGGCACTACGGCAGCTGCTGCCGCAGAAACTCCTTGCACAGGTGAGTGATTACCAGGACCTGCCGATCTGGCGGCGGCTGGTCGTGGACGGAGCGGCCGCGCTGCACGCCGAGGTCGGCGGTGTACTCGTGGTGCCGATGACACTGCTGAGACAGGAGTACCGGGATGAGATCTTCGGCGGGCTCGCATCCCGCCGCATACCCGTACGCCATGTGGTTCTCACCCAGGAGGAAACGATCCTGCGGGCGCGGATCGCGGCCCGCGTGGAGTTCCCCGACGACCCGGAGGCCGACGAGCAGCGGGTCCGCAAATGGGCGTACGAGCACATCGAACCCTTCCGGCGCGCGCTCGGCTGGATCACCGCCGACGCCCATGCCGTCGACAACAGTGTGCTCACTCCGCGCGAAAGCGCCGAACGTATAGCCGACGCCGTCCGCTCCGGGGCGGCCCGCGCCTGCGCGATCGTGCAGACCCCCGAGCCGACCGCCGAGACGCTCGCCGCAGGGGTGCTGCTCTTCGACGCACACGACCGGGTGCTCCTGGTCGACCCCACCTACAAGCCGGGCTGGGAGTTCCCCGGCGGCGTCGTCGAACGCGGCGAGGCGCCCGCCCGGGCCGGGGTCCGCGAGGTCGAGGAGGAACTGGGGGTCAGACTCGACCGCGTGCCACGCCTCCTCGTCATCGACTGGGAGCCGCCCAAACCCCCCGGATACGGAGGCCTTCGGCTCCTGTTCGACGGCGGCACCCTCGACGCCGCGGGGGCCGCGCAGGTGCTGCTGCCCGGCGCCGAACTGCGCGGCTGGCGCTTCGTGAGCGAGCAGGAGGCGGCGGGACTGCTGCCGCCCGCCCGCTTCGAGCGGCTGCGCTGGGCGCTGCGGGCGCGCGAACAGTCAACCGTGCTCAACCTGGAGGCCGGAGTCCCGGTCGGCTGAGGCCTGCATGACGGCCGCCGCGTTCTCGGTCAGCGGGTCGCCGTGCCCGAAACACACGGTGGTCGCGCCGAGCGCGGCAAGCCGGCGGAACGAACCGAGCGCCCGCTCCCGGTCGGTGTTGAAGACACCCAGCATCACCCGGCCGACCCCGGCCACACCGTCACCGGTGAACAGCACGCCGTGGCGCGGCAGATGGACCGCGATCGAACCATCGGTGTGGCCGGGGGAGTGGACGGCGACCGCGCCGTCACCAAAGCCCAGCGCCTCCCCGTCGCCGACCTCGCGGTCCACCCGCGTCGGCGGCGCCTGAGGCACCGTCAACGCCCTGTCGTACAGGGGGCGTTCCCACTCCAGGAGCACCGGCTCGGCCATCGGCGCCTCACCCCGGATCACCGGAGCGTCGAGCCGGTGCGCGATCACCTCGGCCCCGTGGCGCGAGGCGAGTTCACCGGCCGCGCCGTAGTGGTCGCGGTGGCCGTGCGTGAGCACGATCCGGCGGATCGCGGCCGGGTCGAGCCCGGCTCCGCGTACCGCCTGCTCGACGGGGAGCGCGGCGTTCACGTCACCCGCGTCGATCAGGGTGAGCCCGTCGTCGTCACGCCACAGGTAGGCCTGGCCGATCGGGAAGCGGAACATGTGCAGCCGCGGGGTGACTTCTACGAGGTCCATGCGGCGAACGTACGTCGCTGACGTCGTCCGCCGCACGGATCTACGCGCTCGGCGGAGTCCGCAGAGCGCGGAACCTCACTGGCGCGACCTCACCGCCGGAATCCCATTGCCGGGGTCTCGCTGACGTGCCGTCAACTCTGCTGGGAGGCGGCGTAGTTGATCAGGAAGAGGGCCTCCGCGACCGAGAGGCGCTCCAGCTCCTGGGGTGAGACGCTCTCGTTCACCGCGTGGATCTGCGCCTCGGGCTCGCTGAGACCGATCAGCAGGATCTCCGCCTGCGGGTAGAGCGTGGCCAGGGTGCTGCACAGCGGGATCGAGCCGCCCATGCCCGAGGACTGCATTTTCTCGCCCGGGTAGGCCACCGCCATCGCCTCGGCCATCGAGGTGTACGCCGGGCTGCTGGTGTCCGCGCGGAACGGCTGGCCCTGGCCGACCTGCTCGAAGGAGACCCGGGCGTTCCACGGCACGTGCTTCTCGATGTGGGCGTAGAGCCGCTCGGTCGCCTCGGCGGCGTCCTGGCCGGGCGGCACCCGCAGGCTGATCTGCGCGCGGGCGCTCGCCGGGATGGACGGCGTGGCCCCGGCCACCGGATGGCAGTCGATGCCGATGACCGTGGCGGCGGGCCGGGCCCAGATGCGGTCGGCGACGGTGCCGGTGCCCGGCAGCTCCACGCCGTCGAGGACCTTGGCATCCTGACGGAACTCGCCCTCGGGGTACTGCAGTCCGTCCCACTCCGTGTCCGCGGCGATCCCGTCGATGACGGTCTGTCCGTGCTCGTCGCGCAGCGAGTCGAGGACGCGGATGAGCGCGGCCAGCGCGTCGGGTGCGGCGCCGCCGAACTGGCCCGAGTGCAGGTTGCCCGCAAGGGTGTCGACGGTCACCCGGATCATCGTCATGCCGCGCAGCGTCGCCGTCACCGTGGGCAGACCGACCCGGAAGTTACCGGTGTCGCCGATCACGATGGCGTCGGCCGTCAGGAGCTCCGGGTGCGCCTCGGCGTACTGTTCGAGGCCGCCGGTGCCCTGCTCCTCGGAGCCCTCCACGATCACCTTGACCGAGACGGGCACGCCGCCGTTGGCCTTGAGGGCGCGCAGCGCGAGCAGGTGCATGATGAACCCGCCCTTGCAGTCCGCGGCGCCACGGCCGTACCAGCGACCCTCACGCTCGGTCAGCTCGAACGGCGGGGTCACCCACGCGGACTCGTCCAGCATCGGCTGCACGTCGTAGTGCGCGTAGAGCAGCACGGTCGGCGCGCCCTCGGGGCCGGGCAGCAGCCCGTAGACCGACTGCGAACCGTCGGGGGTGTCGAGGAGCGCCACATCCTGGAAACCCTCGCTGCGCAGGGCGGCCGCCACCCAGTTGGCGGCCGCCTCGCACTCGCTCCTCGGCGCCACCGCCTCGTCCGCCACCGACTGGAAAGCGACCAGCTCCGTCAGCTCCGCCTGGGCACGGGGCATCAGTGACGCGATGGTCTCGGCGATCGGATGTGCGGTCATGGGCACGCTCCTTGTGGGTGCGACGTTGTCAGTACACCTGTGTCGGTGCATGCATGTGTACGGCCGGGTCGGTGCACGCGTGTGTCGGCTGTGACGGTGCACGTATGTGTACGGCTGTGTACGGCGAAGGTACGGCCGATCCTCCCACAGCGGGCCAGGACGGCAGGTCGGGGCTACTGCACCGTAGGATGCGATCGTCAAGAGGACACTGGTCTGATGGGGAGCACAGGCACATCGTGAGCAGCGAGAACACAGACGCCGGGACGGACAGCCCCCTGGACGGACCCGTGGACGGCCCCCTGGATGGACCCGTAGACGGACCCGTAGACGGCCCCCTGGACGGGCCTGTGGATGGACCCGTGGACGGGCACCAGGACGAGCCCGCCGCTGAGGCCACCGCCGATCAGGTGACGGAACCGGCCACGGGGCCCGTCTGGGACGTCGTCGTGGTCGGCGCCGGACCCGCCGGGGCCTCGGCGGCGCACGCGGCTGCGGACGCGGGGCGTACGGTGCTGCTCCTGGAGAAGGCCGAACTGCCGCGCTACAAGACCTGCGGCGGCGGCATCATCGGGCCCTCGCGCGACGCGCTGCCCGCAGGCTTCGAACTGCCGCTCCAGGACCGGGTGCACGCGGTCACCTTCTCCCTCAACGGGAAGCTGACGCGCACCCGCAGGTCGAAGAAGATGCTGTTCGGCCTCATCAACAGGCCCGAGTTCGACGCGGGTCTGGTCGCGCTCGCCGAGAAGGCGGGGGCCGTGATCCGTACCGGCGTCTCCGTCTCCAAGGTCGAGCAGCACGGCTCGGCCGTGCCCGACCGCCGCACCGTAGCCGTCGTCCTGTCCGACGGGGAGACCGTCCTGGCGCGCGCCGTCGTCGGCGCGGACGGCAGCGCGGGCCGTATAGGAGCACACGTCGGAGTCAAGACCGACCAGGTCGATCTGGGTCTGGAGGCCGAGATCCCGGTGCCGCCGAGCGTGGCCGAGGACTGGGCGGGGCGGGTCCTCATCGACTGGGGCCCCATGCCCGGCAGTTACGGATGGGTCTTCCCCAAGGGTGACACGCTGACCGTGGGTGTGATCTCGGCCCGCGGTGAAGGCGGCGCCACCAAGCGCTACCTGGACGACTTCATCGCCCGGCTCGGCCTCGCGGGCTTCGAACCGGCCATCTCCTCCGGGCACTTGACGCGCTGCCGCAGCGACGACTCGCCGCTCTCCCGCGGCCGGGTCCTGGTCTGCGGCGACGCGGCGGGCCTGCTGGAGCCGTGGACGCGCGAGGGCATCTCCTTCGCGCTGCGCTCGGGCCGTCTCGCCGGTGAATGGGCGGTGCGCATCGCCGAGTCTCAGGACGCCGTCGACGCCCGCCGCCAGGCGCTCAACTACGCCTTCGCCATCAAGGCCGGGCTCGGTGTCGAGATGGCGGTGGGCCGGCGGATGCTGACCCTCTTCGAGAAGCGCCCGCTGCTGCTGCACGCCGCGATCACCGGACTGCGGCCCGCGTGGAACGCGTTCGCGGACATCACCCGCGGCGCCACCACGCTGGCCGGCCTGGTCCGTACGCACCCGCTGGCCCGGCGGGCCCTCAACACCATCGACCGCTGAGCTGTCCCGGCGGGCCCGCCCCGGTGTGGCCCGCATAAGTGGGGTCCGCCCCGGCGGGGCGCGCATCGGTGGGCTCTGCCGACGCCCGTGGGTCGTGGGTTCCGCCGACGCCCGTGGGCTCCGCCGGCGTAAGTGCGAGCGTCGTCGACGTCAGCGCGTGGTCGACGTCAGTGCGTGACGGTGATGCGGAAGACGGGGTGGTCGGGGGCGATGCGGCGCAGCTCCGCGTCGCCGGAGTCGGGGCCGACGCCGTCGAAGAAGACGCCGACCTCCGCCTTCCAGCGCTTGAGGTAGGCGCGCAGCAGGGCGGGCTTGTCGTCGTCGGCGACCTCGACCGCGGTGAACACCTCGGTCTTCCTGCCGAGGTGCAGTTCGCCGCCGCCGGCCGCCCGCATGTTGTGCGTCCACTGGACGTGTCCGCGCGGAGCCACCAGATACTGCGCCCCCTCGAACGTCAGCAGATTGACCGGGGTGCGCCGCCACTCGCCGCTCTTGCGGCCGCGGACGGCGAGGACGCGGGAGCCCCAGACGCTGATGCCACGCCGGGTCACCCAGGCGACGGCCCGGTTGAGGACGTTGACCGTGAACCAGCCGGGCTTCTTGACGTGTGCGGATGCGGACATCGGGGGTCTCCCTGAGGCTGAGAGAGCGGTGCTCTCGTTCGTGAGCAGTCTGCAACGGGATGGTGCTCCAAAGCAAGAGCACCGCTCTCGAAAAGGTTCGGCGATCCGTTTTGTGCGCGCCGGTCACGTTCTTGGTCAGTGCTCTCGAAGCTGGCAGACTGGGTCCATGAGCACCGTCCAGGGAGCCCGCGCACGGGCACGGATCGAAGTCACCGCCGCCATCAAGGACGAGGCAAGAAGGCAGCTGGCCGCCGATGGCGCGACCAAGCTCTCGCTCCGCGCCGTCGCCCGCGAACTGGGCATGGTCTCGTCGGCGCTCTACCGCTACTTCCCCAGCAGGGACGACCTCCTGACCGCCCTCATCGTCGACGCCTACGACGCCGTGGGCGAAGCCGCCGAGCACGCCCTGGCCAAGCAGCGCAAGACGACCTCCCCCGCGGCCCGGTGGACGGCGGTCTGCCGCGCGGTGCGCAGCTGGGCCCTCGCCCACCCCCACGAGTACGCCCTCATCTACGGCACACCCGTCCCCGGCTACACCGCGCCCGAGGCCACCATCGGCCCCGCCGCGCGCGTCGGGCTCGCCCTCCTGTCCATCGTGCGCGACGCCCACCAGGGCAAGGGCATCGCGCCGCCGCCACTTGCCGCGCCCGTGCGCGCCGAGGCCGAGCGGATGGCCGCCGACCTCGCGCCCGACCTGCCGCCCGCCGTCGCCGTCGCCCTCGTCGCCGCCTGGGCCCAACTGTTCGGTCTCCTCTCCTTCGAGGCGTTCGGTCAGTTCCACCGGGTCGTCGAGGACCGCGACGCGTTCTTCACCCACGCCGCCGACCAGCTCGCCCGCTCCGTCGGCCTCGTACTCCCCGCGTAGTACGCGCGATCACCTCGTACGGCGGACGACCGGACCGGGAGCCCCGGTCTAGCGTGGCCGATATGGAAGACCAGCAGGCGCCGCGCGCCGTCCGCCACGGCGGCCCACCCCGCCCGCCGGAGGAGCCGCCGCGCCCGCCGAGACGCTGGGCGTGGGGGCCGGACGGCGACGAGGGGGCAAGGGCGCGGCCGCCGTGGGCGTCGACGGCCGTGCTCACGGTGTTCGTGCTGGTCGGCACCCACTTCGCCGCCCATGCCCAGCCCCTCCGCGCCCCGCTCGACGCCTCCGCCCAGGTGCTGCTCGTCGCCGGGTGCGCGGTGCTCCTGCTGCGCCGGCGCCACCCCGTCGTCGCCGTCTTCGCGACCTCGGCGGCCGCCCTTGTCTACCTCGGCGCGGGATACCCGTACGGGCCGGTCTTCGTGCCCGTCGCCGTCGGCTGTTTCACCGCGGTCGTCGCCGGCTGCCGCCGGCAGGCCTGGGCCGCGGTCGGCGTGCTGTGGCTCGGCCACCTCCTCGTCGCGCACTGGCTCTACCGGTGGCTGCCGCCCGAGGGGGACGCCGCGGCGCCCTGGGGGCAGGAACTGGGCATCGCCGCCTGGGCGGTGGCCGTCATGGCCGTCGCCGAGCTGGTGCGCGTCCGCCGCGAGCAGTGGGCGAGGGAGCGCTCCGCACGGCACGCGGCGGCCAAACGCCGCGCCGACGAGGAGCGGCTGCGGATCGCCCGCGAACTGCACGACGTGCTCGCCCACAGCATCTCCGTCATCAACGTCCAGGCCGGCGTCGGCCTCGCCCTGCTCGACTCCCACCCCGAGCAGGCGCGCACCGCGCTGACCACCATCAAGTCCGCGAGCAAGGAGGCGCTGGGCGAAGTGCGCCAGGTCCTGGAGACGCTACGTGCCCCGGGGGAGGCGCCCCGTTCCCCGGCCCCCGGCCTCGACCGGCTCCCCGAACTCGTCGAGCAGGCCGCGAGCGCGGGCCTCACCGTGCGGACCACGACGAGCGGGCGGCGCAGGGAGCTGCCGCCCGGCACCGATCTGGCCGCCTTCCGCATCGTGCAGGAGGCTCTCACCAATGTCGTACGCCACTCCGCCGCGCGCACCGCACACCTCACGATCGGCTACGAACCCGACGCCCTGGTACTGAGCGTCGACGACGGTGGGCCGCCGTCCGGCGGCGACGCGGGAGGCAGCGGCAGCGGCCTGATCGGCATGCGCGAGCGGGCCGCCGCGCTCGGTGGCACCATCGACGCGCGACCGGTCACGGGCGGCGGCTTCCGCGTCGGCGCCCGGCTTCCCCTGACCGGCGCGCCCGGCGCCCGGCGCCTGCCGGACGGCGAACCGGGCGACGGGCCGGACAGTGGGCGCCCACCGGTCGGCGGACTTGAGGAGGCGCCATGATCCGCGTGCTGCTCGCCGACGACCAGATCCTGGTGCGCGCAGGGTTCCGGGCGCTGCTCGACGCCCAGGACGACATCGAGGTGGTGGGAGAGGCCGCCGACGGCGCAGAGGCGCTCGGCCTCGTACGCGACGTGCGGCCCGACGTCGTCCTGATGGACATCCGCATGCCCCGTCTCGACGGCCTCGCCGCGACCCGGGGCATCACGTCGGACCCGGATCTCGCCGGGGTGAAGGTGGTCATGCTCACCACCTTCGAGCTCGACGAGTACGTCTTCGAGGCGATTCGCGCAGGCGCCTCGGGTTTCCTGGTGAAGGACACCGAGCCGCAGGAACTGCTGCGCGCGGTCCGGGCGGTGGTCGACGGCGACGCTCTCCTCTCACCCGGGGTGACCCGGCGCCTGATCGCCGAGTTCGCCGCGCGTTCGAAGGAGCCGGCCGCCGCGGACGCCCTGGCCGTACTCACCGAGCGGGAGCGGGAGGTGATGGCGCTGGTGGGCATCGGACTGTCCAACGAGGAGATCGCCCGTCGCCTCGTCGTCAGTCCGCTGACCGCGAAGACCCATGTGAGCCGCGCGATGGTGAAGCTCGGCGCCCGCGACCGGGCCCAACTGGTCGTGCTGGCCTACGAGTCGGGGCTCGTGCGGCCGGGCTGGATCGGCTGACGCGGCGCACGGCCGGAGCCGTGCGGAAAGCGCCACAGGACGTGCACGGTCCGCCAGACGAAGACGACGAGGGCGCAGCCGCCACCCAGCAGGAGCAGCACCCGCCGCAGCGGATAGGGGAGTTCGAGCGCGTAGCCGGAGCCGGCGATGGCGCCGAACACGACGGCGGCCGCGAAAAGGGCGCTGGCCAGCGCGTATCCGATCTCGATGGTGATGGCGTCCCGCTCGGCCCGGCTCCGTGTCCCCATGAGCGAAGTCTCACAGCACGGACGGCCGAGGAGCAACCGCCACCCTTCGGCCGCGCCGCGCCCGGCAAGGTGCCGGCGCCGCCCGGCACACGCCTGCCCGCCGCGCACGCCGCCCGCATCGACCCGTACTGCACGCGCGCGCATGGACCCGTACTGCACGTGCGCGCATGGACCCGTACTGCACGTGCGCGCATGGACCCGTACTGCACGCGCGCGCATCGACCCGTACAGCATGCACCCGCATTTAGTGCGGACGCATGCAAACCGGCCGCCTCTGCTACCGTGCGCCCATGGCAGCTGATACGCCCGAGCGCCTGCTCGTGGAGGAATGGCGGGGCATCCTCGCGGCCCACGCGCGCACGACCTGCGAGCTCGACCGGGAGCTGCACGCCTACGGGCTCGGCGCGAGCGACTTCGAGGTCCTGGACGTGCTGGCCGAGGAGCGCGAGGGCGAGCAGGTCCGTACGTTCCGCGTGCAGGAGCTGGCCTCGCGGAGCCACCTCAGCCAGAGCGCGCTGTCCCGGCTGATCGGCCGACTGGAGAAGGACGGGTTGGTCACCCGGTGTATGTGCAGCGAGGACCGGCGCGGCGTGAGCGTGGCGATCACCGAAGCCGGCCGCTCCCGCCACGCCGAGGTGCTGCCCCTGCAGCGCGCCGTACTCGCCAGGATGCTGACGGCCCAGCCCGAGGCCTGACCTGAGCGTGATCCGAGCCTGACCTGACCGGCGGTGGCGGCGGCAGCGACGGCGGTAGTGAGGGCGGCAGTGAGGGGTCCCTTTCGGGAGTGACCAGGAGGACCCAGCTCTGGCGATCTCCAACTCCCTTGCGCTCGCGGTGAGTTGCTACCCGCATCTCCCGCCGGATCAGTCGGATCGGCCGGGCCGGTCGCCTCGGGAGCCCCGCGTCGGACCGCTCGGATCGGGGCGACCGCTCGGCCGGCTCGGCCCCATGGACGCGGCCCGGGGTTCAGGCCTCGGTGGCTGTCGCGTGCCGGGCGGTATAGCCGATCAGCGCCGCGCCTGCGGCCAGCGCGGCGACCGTCGTCAGGGCGACCGGCAGTGACGCCCACTCGGCGATCAGGCCGATCGCGGGCGGCCCGAGGAGCATGCCGCCGTAGCCGAGTGTGGACGCCGCGGCGACCCCGCCGGGTCCGGCGAGCGAGCCCGCCCTCGCTACGGCCACGGGGAAGATGTTGGCGAGGCCGAGCCCCATCACGGCGAACCCGGCCAGCGCGAGCCAGATCTGTGGCGCGAGTGCGCCGAGCAGCATGCCGGCGCACGCAGTGAGCCCGCCCGCCACCAGGGTGCGGGTCTGGCCGAGCCGCTCCAGGAGGGCGGTGCCCGAGAGCCGGCCGGCCGTCATGGCCAGGGCGAACAGTGAGTAGCCGACGGCCGCGATGCCGGGCGCCGCCGCGAGGTCCTGCTCCAGGTGGAGCGCGCCCCAGTCGGCCATCGCGCCCTCGCCGTACGCCGTGCAGAGCGCGATCGCGCCGAAGAGCAGCACCAGTCGGCGTGCGCGTCCGTCGAGGCGCCGCCCCCGCGCCTGCGAGGTACTCGCGGGCACCGGGGCCGGATGCCGCAGCAGCACCCGCCCCGCCAGGACGGTCACCACGAGACCGAATCCGGTCAGCGCCAGCAGGTGCGAGGTGGCGGAGAGGTTTCCGGCGACGAGCGCGCCGACGCCCGCACCGACCATGCCGCCGAGGCTGAACGCCGCGTGGAAACTCGGCATCACCGGGCGGCGCAGCGCCGCGACCAGGTCGACGGCGGCGCTGTTCATCGCCACGTTGACGCCACCGTAGGCGGCGCCGAACACCAGCAGGACCAGGCCGAGCGCGAGGGCGGAGTGGGTCTGCGGCGGGAGTGCGATGGCCAGCGCCATGAGGGCGCCGCAGGCGACGGTCACGGGGTGGCTGCCGAAGCGGCGGCACAGTCGGCCGGTGAACACCATCGTCACCACGGCCCCCGCCGAGACCCCGAGCAGGGCGAGCCCGAGCTCGCCCGCGGAGGCCCCGGTCTGCTGCTTGATCGCGGGGATGCGGACGACCCATCCGGCGAACAGGAAGCCGTCGAGAGCGAAGAACACGGTCAGGGCGGAGCGGAGGCGGGACAGGGTGGGTGCGGCGGTGTGTGAGCCATGACCCCCCGGAGCGGCCGTCCGTACTTTGTTTAGTAGCGGCACAAAGTCAGGATAGGGGCAGCACGGGGCGCTCTTCAACCGGCGTGGACGCACAGAGGCGGCCGGCCCCTCCATGCCCCTCCACCGTGGTGCCCGGCCTGTCGGCGGAGGGACGGCTTCCGTCGGGATCATGGGAGACTCGCCCCCATGAACGGCAAGGTGACCACCACCCGGAGCAGGCTTGACAGGGGCCGCGGCGCGCTCGGACCCGCCCTGGAACTGGTGCACACCGGCCGTGCGCCCACCCGCGCCGTCCTCACCGCCGAGCTCGGCGTGACCCGCGCCACCGCGGGTGCGGTCGCCGCCGAACTCGAAGCACTCGGCCTGATCCAGGTCGATTCCAGACCAGCGGCGGCCGGCTCGCAAGGCCGGCCCTCGCACCGTCTTTCCGTCCACGACACCGGGCCCGTCGTACTCGCCGCCCAGGTGCACGCCGACGGCTTCCGGGCCGCGCTCGTCGGCCTCGGCAGCGAGATCGTCGCCACCGACCCCGGCTGCGTCATCGTCTCCGCCGACCCGGCCCAGGTGCTGGGGGCCGTCGTCGACGCGGGCGCCGCCCTCCTCAAGGGCAGCGGCCGTCGCTGTGTGGGCGCGGGTCTTGCCGTGCCCTCCGCGGTCGCCGAACCGGAAGGGACCGCGCTCAATCCGCTGCACCTGGCCTGGCCGGCCGGTTCACCGGTACGCGAGATCTTCGCCGAACGCGTCCGTGCCGCTGGCATCACCGGGCCCGCCTTCACCGGCAACGACGTCAACCTCGCGGCTCTCGCCGAACACCGCCACGGCGCGGGCCGGGGCGCCCGCCACCTGCTCTGCGTCGCCACCGGGCACCGCGGCGTCGGCGGGGCGCTGGTCCTCGACGGCCGTCTGCACACCGGGAGTTCGGGCCTCGCCCTAGAGGTCGGCCACCTCACCGTCAACCCCGACGGCCGCCCCTGCTACTGCGGAAGCCGCGGCTGTCTCGACGTCGAGACCGACCCGCTCGCCTTCCTCACCGCGGCGGGCCGCACCCCCGGGCCCGAGGTCTCGCTCCTCGAACAGTCGCGGGCGCTGCTGCGCGAGGAGTACGCGGACGTCTCGGTGCGGCGCGGCGCCGAGGAGCTCATTGACCGGCTCGGCCTCGGTCTCGCCGGACTCGTCAACATTCTCAACCCCGACCGCATCATCCTCGGCGGCCTGCACAAGGCGCTCCTGGAGGCCGACCCGGACCGGCTGCGCGCGGTGGTGGCCGACCGCAGCCTGTGGGGCCAGAGCGGCGGCGTCCCCATCCTCGCCTGCTCCCTCGACCACAACAGCCTGGTCGGGGCTGCCGAGTTGGCCTGGCAGCCGGTCCTCGACGACCCCCTGGGCGCCCTGGTTCACCAGGCGTAGACGCGGCCCGGGTTGGTGACGAGGATCCGCTCCACCAGCTCGTCGCCCAGAGTGAGCCGCAGCCTCGGCACCACCCGGCGCAGCAGGTGCGGCATGCCCGGCGTGTCCGGTGTCACGGTGTCCCCGCCGAGCAGCAGCCGGTCGGCGAACCCGGCGTCCGCGAGCGCGGCCAGCGCGTCCGGCATCCGCCAGTCGGTGGCGTGGTTGGCCCGCGACGGCCCGTCGAAGGCGAGATGGGCGCCGGCCTCGGCGGCGATGAGGTGCACGGCGAAGTCGGGGGAGCGGTTGAGGTGGCCGAGGATCACCGAGCCCGCAGCCACCCCCAACTCCCCGCACAGCAGGTCCAGTACGTCGAGCGCGCCCGTACCCAGCTCAAGATGGACGGCGATCGGCGCGCCCGTGACATGGTGCGCTTCGGCGGCGGCGCGCATCGTGTGCGTGGCGTGGTCGTCGAGCCCGTGGAAGCCGCCCGCCACCTTGATCAGGCCGGCCCGCACTCCGGTGCCCGCGATGTCCTCGGTCAGCTCGCCGACGAAGAGCTCGGCGAGCCGGCCCCGTACGGAACGGAGCAACTCCTCGGTGTAGTGGGCGGCTTGGTGCAACCCCGTGGCGGCAACGATCTGCACCCCCGAGTCCCGTGAAAGCGCCGGAAGTTGAGCGATCCGGCGCCCCATGCCGTATGGCGTCCACTGGATCACGGTGCCGCCGCCCAGCTCATGGAAAGCGCCGAGCACCGACGCCGCCCGGTCGGGGTCGGTCAGTTCCTGGCCCGGCAGTCGCGGGCTGCGGATGAAAAGGTGGTCGTGCGCGTCGACCACGCCGAGCCGGCCGGCCGCCACCTCGCCCAGGACCGTACGGACCCCGCTCACCACTGCCGCCCCGACCGCAGTCCGGCGCGCCCGGGCTGCGACAGGTGCAGCACCTGGAACCGGTCGCCCGGCTCCGGCGGATCGGGCTCGGCCCACAGCGTGAACCGCACCACCTCCCAGCGGTCCGGGTCGACGGCCACCGCGCACGCCACCGCGCCCGGCGCGAGCGCCCGGTCCGCCTCACGCGCCACGAATCCGGCGGGTTCGACCCCCTCGGGGAGCGGCACACACAGCCGGGTCGCGGCGACCGGCACCGCCGACGACGCCGGGCCCTCGGCATACGCGAGGCCCGCCCAGTGCCGTACCCGCGGGCGCCCGAAGTCGTCGACGATGCCCTGGAATCCGGGGCCCCACAAGAAGGAGTTCATGCCCTCGGGGGTGCCCCAAAGGTAGAACGGGGCATAGGAGTTGACGGGTGATCCGGCGCCGCGCTCACGTATCAGATAGGCCTTGAGGCCGAGCCCGGGGAAGTCGTCCAGGAGGTGGCCCCGGGTGGCCACGCGGGTGCGGATGATCTCCATGTCGTAGTCGGCGGGCAGAGTGATCTCGTACTGCATGGCCTGCACGGTGTCCTCCTCAAAAAGCGGAGCCGGTCCCGGCCGGGTAGGTGTCGGCCGCCACATGGCAGGCCCACTCGGTGGTCGTGCCGTCGGCGGCCGCCTCGACGACCGCGAGGTGCGTCATGAAGGTGCGCGGCCCCGCCCCGTGCCAGTGCCATTCGTCCGGCTCGATCCAGACCGTGTCGCCCGCCCTGATCCGCTCCGCCTCGCCGCCCCGGCGCTGCACCAAACCCTCGCCTTCGGTCACATGGAGCACCTGACCGTGCGGATGGCGGTGCCAGGCGGTGTGTGCCCCGGGGGCGAAGTGGACGCTGAACATCCTGAGCCGGGACGGGGGTTGGGGCGCGGCCAACTCGTCGAGCCACACGGTGCCGGTGAAGTTGTCGGCCGGTCCGGCCTGGGTGTCGGGGCGCTGCCGGGTGACGTGCATGAACTGGTGTTCCTTCGCTGGGAGTTGACCGATCGCGGGAGGAGAGGGGGGTACGGTCACCGGGGTGCGAGAAGCGAGAGCAGGCCGCGCACCCCCGCGTCGAACGCGTCCGGGGAGCCGGAGGCGCGGGCCAGTACGTAGCCGCCCTGGACGGTCGCCACGACGGTCGCGGCGATCTCGCCCGGCACCACATGGGCGGCGAACTCGCCCTGATCCAGGCCCTCTTGCACGATGCCGGCGATGCGGCCGCGCAACCAGTCGAGCGTCTCGTCGACGGGTGCGCGCAGCGCGGCGTCGGCGATGATCTCGGGGTCCATCGTGAGGCGCCCGACGGGGCAGCCGCGCAGCACATCGCGCTCGCGCAGCAGATACGCCGCGATGCGCTCGTACGCCGTGCCGTCGCCGCCGAAGGTGGCCTCGGCCGTGGCGCGCATCTCCTCGGCGGTGCGCCGGATCGCGGTGAGCGCCAGATCGGGCTTGCCCGCGAAGTGGTGGTACATGCTGCCCTGGCCCGCGCCCGCCTGCTGCTGGATCGCCTTGGGGCTGGTGCCGACGTACCCCCGCTCCCACAACAGCTCCCGGGTGGCGGAGATCAGACGCTCGGATGTGCTCATGACGCCACTGTACATACCAGTAGGTACAGAATCCAGCCCCGCCCCGCACGGGGCCGGCTGGGCGGGAACGGATGCGTCGAGGCCTGCCTGCCCGCGCTCTACTCCTGCGGAGGTACGCCGACTGCCGCCCGCCGTACGACGACGCGGGCGCCCGTCCGGCGGGAGGCTCGAAGCATGAACCGGTCCTCCCCGTCGGGGAGCGCCGAGGGACCACCGAGGGAGCTGAGCGAGATGAACACCCTGGCCTATGCGGGGCCCGGACCCTGGATCCTCTTCGTCCCGCTGATCTGGGCAGCCGTGATCTTCACCGTCGTCACCATGGCGCGGGGGTCCGGATGGCACGGCCGGCGCGGGCCCTGGCGCCCGCCACTGGACGACCGCTCACCCATCGCCGTGCTCGGCCGGCGGTTCGCCGCGGGCGAGATCGACGAGGAGGAGTACTGGCGCCGGATCTCGGTCCTCGAAGAACACTTCGGCGGCCCCGGCCCGGGCCGCAGCGCCGCCCCATGACCCAACCCCTGGCCTGTTCACTGGGCGGGCTGGGCGTGTTCATGCGGACCGGGCGCCAAGTAGCTGAGGGGCGCGAGAGGCGGGTGCGGCCCGCAGGCGAAAGGGGGGTTGCCGGGGCTTCGCCCCAGGGCGGGTTCGGGCCGCGCCGTCCTCAGACGCCGGACGGGCCGGCCGACACCCGTTCGCGTACTGGACGCGCCCGGCTCTCCCTGAAGGCGGGCGCCGGCGTCGCCGTCGGCTCGTACAGCGGATACGGGGGCAGCGCCGGCGTGGGCGACGGGGCGGCGAGCGTGAACCACACCGTCTTGCCCGACTCGCCCAGCGGACGCACCCCCCACGCCTCACTGACCGCGGCGATCAGCGCGAGCCCGCGGCCACCCGTGGCCATGCCGTCGGCCTTGCGCACCGCGGGAGGGAGCGTCGGATCATGGTCCTGTACGGAGATGGTGAGCCGGTCGAGCAGCAGCTCGATCTCCACCGTGCACATCTTGTCCGGCTCGGCATGCCGGTGGACGTTGGTCAGCAACTCGGTGACGCCCAGCGCCGCCTCGTCTATCAACGGATCAAGATGCCAGTAACGCAACTGCGCCGATACGATTCTGCGGACCTGTCCGATCCGCGACGGCAGGGCTTGGAGCTCCACCGTGCACTGCCTGCTTGGCTGGCTGATCACGGTTGCGACTCCCCGATTAGGTCCGGAAGTAGCTGTCTGGTCCGGCGGCCTTGCTCAGAGCGTCACCGCCGGTAAACCCTCAGTGATGTGACACCAGCGTGGACCAGGGGTGGGTTGTGCGCAACTCGCACCCCCCGGCGCACGCGCGTTCAGGGGTGCGCGCCGTGCGCCTTGTCCTGGATGGCCTGCAGGAAGCGCCGCGTCAGATCGGGTCCGCGCGAACGACCCGCCTCCCCGCCCATCGTCAGCCGGTAGCGGGTGCCGTTCAGCCGCGCCACCGTCCGGTCCTCCTTGGCGAGCCAGGGCAGCCAGGGCCGCGCCGCGCTGACCGCGTCGACGGGCGCGCTGTCGATTTCCCGCCCGTTGCTGGTGAGCAGCGCAAGTCGGCCGTCCTTGATCAGAACCTCGCCGGCACGCGTCAGTGAGCGCGTCCACCGCTCGATCCGTACGCCCTTCGCACTGAACTCGGGTTCGGCCATGACCATCCGGCCCCCTTCGCGTCGCTCCTGGTGGGCAGTCTGCACAACGTCGAGCCTACGCACCAGGGTGCGTGGGGGATCGGGTCCGGGCCAGCGCCGCCCAGCGCTCCTCACCCGCCCCACAAGCCACTCCTATGGATACCCAAAGAGAACGTTTGTGCAGGTGAGAGCGGTATTGTCGGGCGTGGGGGCGGCACGTACACACGACGAGGAGTGGCATGGAAACCATCGATGTGGACCGCAGCGATCCGCAGTACCGGGCCTGGCTGAAGGAGGCCGTCCGCAAGGTCCAGGCCGATGCCAACCGCTCCGCCGACACCCACCTCCTGCGCTTTCCGCTGCCCGAGGCGTGGGGCATCGACCTCTACCTGAAGGACGAGTCGACCCACCCCACCGGCAGCCTCAAGCACCGGCTCGCCCGCTCGCTCTTCCTCTACGGCCTGTGCAATGGCTGGATCCGGCCGGGCAAGCCCGTCATCGAGGCGTCCAGCGGCTCGACCGCCGTCTCCGAGGCCTACTTCGCCAAGCTGATCGGCGTACCGTTCATCGCGGTCATGCCCCGCACCACCAGCGCCGAGAAGTGCCGCCTGATCGAGTTCCACGGCGGCCAGTGCCACTTCGTAGACGACTCCATGAAGATGTACGAGGAGTCCGCGCGGCTCGCCGCGGAGACCGGCGGCCACTACATGGACCAGTTCACCTACGCGGAGCGGGCCACCGACTGGCGAGGCAACAACAACATCGCCGAATCCATCTACCAGCAGCTGAAGTTGGAGCGCTACCCCGAGCCGGCCTGGATCGTCGCCACGGCCGGCACCGGCGGCACCTCGGCCACCATCGCGCGCTATGTGCACTACATGCAGCACGACACGATGATCTGTGTGCCCGACCCCGAGAACTCCTGTTTCTTCGACGGCTGGACCCGGGGCGACGCACTCGCCTCCAGCGACTGCGGCTCGCGCATCGAGGGCATCGGCCGGCCCCGTATGGAGCCGAGCTTCGTGCCCGGCGCCATCGACCGGATGATGAAGGTCCCGGACGCGGCGAGCGTCGCGGCGGTCCGCGCCCTGGAGAAGGCCATCGGCCGCAAGGCCGGCGGTTCCACCGGCACGGGCCTGTGGAGCGCCCTTCGGATCGTCGCCGAAATGGTCGCCGACGGCCGCACCGGCAGCATCGTCACCCTGCTGTGCGACCCGGGCGACCGCTATCTCGACAAGTACTACTCGGACACCTGGCTCGCCGAGCAGGGCCTGGACATCGCCCCGTACGCCGCGACCCTCGACACCTTCCTGGGGACCGGGGTGTGGGCCGTCCGCTGAACGGTCCAGACGGGGGTGTGGGCCGTTCGCTGAACAGGTCCAGACCGGGACCTTCCACCTGTGCGGGACCCACCGGGCCGAACCGGCCACACCGGGACCTTCTGCCCGTGCGGGACCCGTCGCCGCGTGCCAGGGTGACGTCATGGACACGCGCCCGGTAGCCGTCGCCGTAGACGGATCCGACCACAGCCTGCGAGCTCTGGAGTGGGCCATTCCCACCGCCCGCAGGCTCGCCGCCGAGCTGGTGATCGCGCATGTCCTGCCCGACTCGACCCAGCTATGGGCCGCCCGCAGATCCGCGCTCGGGCCCGGCCCCGCGCTCAACGATCCGGTGACCGACCGGATCCGCGCCGCGCTGTCGGGCCGCGACGAACTGCCCTCCGTGCGCTTCGACTCCCTTGAGGGCGAAGTCCCCGACGCACTGCACGCGTTGGGGACGGGGGCGCGGATGCTGGTGATGGGCTCACGCGGCCGCGGCGGCTTCGCCAGCCTGCTCCTCGGCTCCAACAGCCTGGCCGTCGCCACCCGGGCGCCCTGCCCCGTGGTGGTGGTGCCGCGCCTGGCCCGTACGGGCTTGGACGAGCGCACCACGGGGCGGGTCGTGCTCGGGCTCAACCTGGGCGAGACCGCCGACGACGTGATCGAGTTCGCCTTCGTGGAGGCCGCGGCGCGCCGCGTACCGCTCCAGGTGCTCACGGCCTACCCGGCGCCGCCCCCGGCTGCCCTGATGGTCGCGGGCGAGTACCCGCCGGCGCCGCTCGACCGCGATCAGTACGAACCCGCCGATCGCGATGTGGCCCGCGAACAGGCCGAGCGGCTCAGCCCCTTCGAGGCCCGCTTCCCCGGCGTCGAGGTGGACGCGCTGATCGCGCCGGCCGACGCCGCGGGCCACCTCGTCGACGCCTCCGCGTCGGCCGCCCTCATCGTGGTCGGCCGCCACCGCAGGCGCCTGAAGCCGGGCTCCCTGCTGATGGGCTCGGTGGCTCACGCGGTGCTGCACCACACGGAGTGCCCGGTTGCGGTGGTGCCGGACCGGGGAGAGGACTGAGTCGCGCCCCGAAGTCCCTCGCCGCGCCCCGAAAGCCCCACCACACCCTCAAGTACCGCTGCCGGACGCCTTGTTGAACGGATGGCGGCGGCCGCCGACGTTGACCTGCAGTTTGCCCCCGACGCCCCGTTCGCTGTCTACGGTAGGAAAGATCCACTGAACGGCACGGGGAAACGCGGGAGCTGTCATGCCATCTGTACTGATCGTCGGCGGGGGACTCGTCGGACTGACCGCCGCCCTGTGCCTGGAGTACCACGGGATCGACTACGTCCTGGTGGAGCGCAACACCGAGCCGACCGTGCTGCCCCGCTCCCGCGGCATGCACACCCGCGCCGTGGAGATCTTCCGGCAGATCGGCGTCGAGGACGCCGTGCAGGAGGCGAGCGCGTCCGCGCTGAAGATGGGCCGGTTCGGCGGCGCCCGCACCGGCCGCAGCATCGTGGACTCCGAGGCGCTCGACCTGCGTCACGTCTACGCCACCGGGGCCATGGTCGGCGCGGACGAGAGCCCCTCGGCCTTCTGTTTCTGCCCCCAGGTGCTGCTCGAACCGGTCCTGCGCGACTTGGCGGAACAGCGCGGCGGCGACATCCGCTTCGGCACCGAACTGACGGCGTTCACGCAGGACGACGGCCAGGTCACGGCCACCCTCACCGATGTCACCACGGGACGCGTCACACCCCTGCGCGCCGACTACCTCCTCGCGGCCGACGGCGCCGGCAGCCCCATACGTACCGCGCTGGGCATCACCAGCACCACCCGCCCCGCAACCCACCACTACCTCAACCTCTACTTCCGCGCCGACCTCACCGATGTGGTGCGCGACCGCACCTTCAGCCAGTGCGAGATCGCCGGGCCCGAGGTGTCCGGGCTCTTCCTGGCCAAGAACAACACCGACGAATGGTCCTTCCACCTCGCCTACGACCCGGAGCGCGAAACCCCGCGCGACTACCCCGACGAACGGTGCACCGCCCTACTGCGCACGGCCATCGGCATCGACGACCCGGCGCGCCCCATCGAGCTGCTCGCCCGCGGCGCCTGGGACACCGGCACCGCGGTCGCCGACGCCTACCGGTACGGCCGGGTCTTCCTCGCCGGCGACGCGGCCCACCGGCACGCCCCCTGGGGCGGATTCGGCGCCAACACCGGCATCGCCGACGTGCACAACCTGGCGTGGAAGCTCGCCGCCGTCCTGCGCGCCGAAGCGTCGGACGCCCTCCTGGACACCTATGAAGCCGAGCGCCGGCCGCGCGGTCTGCTCGTCGCCGAACAGGCCTGGCTGCGCACCGACTTCCTCGCCCGGTACGGGATCCGCACGCCGGACAACGCCGAGGCGCTGGCGCGCCAGCTGGGCACGGGCGAGATCATGACCCGCTACCGGTACGCGTCCGCCGCCGTCCAGGGCCCGCCTGCCGGGGAGACGGTCGGGGTGCTCGCGGGGCAGACCGGGACCCGCGTCCCGCACCTCTGGCTGGAACGCGACGGTGACCGGCTCTCCACTCTCGACCTGTGCGGCCCCGGCTTCTCCCTCCTGACGGGTGAGGACGCGCAGGCGGGCGCGGCGTGGGCCGACGCGGCCAAGTGCATACCGGTGGCGGTACATCCCATGGAGTGCGGGGAAGGGGAAGAAGGCGCCTGGTCCTCGCTGGTGGGGCTTGGCCCGCGGGGCGCGCTGCTGGTGCGGCCGGACGGATTCGTCGCCGCCCGCTCCGACGAGGGCCTCACACCTGGCGAGCTTGGGTCGACGTGGCGTGCCCTCAACTCACGTTGAAATGGCGGCTGTTGTCGGGACCCCAGCGAAGCCCCCTGAGCGAACCCCGCTTTCGAGTGCGGACCGTACTCGCTTCTCGCGCAGTTCCCCGCGCCCCTTGTAGGGCACCTGGCACGCCCCCCGGCAGGGCGCGCGCACGGGCCGGGTCACAGGGTCGGGGTGGGGGACAGGACGCGGTCCAGGTTGCGCATCGCGTCCTCGAAGGACCGTCCGACGCCGGGCCGAGCCCACCGCATCGTCAGCCGGAACGGCGCCGACCCGTCGGCCGCCATCGTCCACCGCACCGTCGTGCCCTCCCCGGCAGGGCCGAGGCGCCAGTCCTCCAGCATGGCCCGCACCCCCGGCACATTGGTCTCGTCGATGCGGTAGGCGTAGCGCGCACCCGGCTCCCTCGCCATGATCGTCTCGCGGAAGAAGACCCCGCCCCGCAGCCTGACCTCGCGTCCGGCGCCGCCGTCCAGCGGCCGGGCCGCCATGACGGAGGAGAACCAGACCGGCGTGGCCGCCACCTCGTCCGCGAGCGCGCGGAACACGGCATCCGGCCGCGCCGAGAGCCGGGCGGTGAACGCCAGCCGCACCGGCGCCGACTCGGCGAAGTCGAGTTCCACGGACCTGAGTCGGCGAACCATGACGTGTTCCTCCTGGCGGTTCGGCGGGGCGGCGGAACCCGTACCGTTCGCGTACGCGCGAAGTGCGTACCGTCCGGCAGGGGAGAGCCCGCACACCATAACTGGCAGGCCGTCAGATGTCTGCGGAGCCGCCACTGTCGGGGCCTTCGCCCGCCACCACCACGTCCCCGAGATGCTCGGTCATCTCCGCGCGCGACCGGTCCGAAAGGCCCGCGTCGGTCACCAGCGAGTCGACCTGGTCGAGCGTGGCGAACGAACTCAGCCCCACCGTCCCCCACTTGGTGTGGTCGGCGATCACCACGACGCGCCGCGCCGAGTGCACGAACCGGCGATTGGTCTCCGCCTCGGCCAGGTTGGGCGTGGACAGGCCGGCCTCCACCGAGATGCCGTGCACCCCGATGAACAGCACATCGAAGTGGAGGGAGCGGATGGCCGCGTCGGCCACCGGGCCCACCAGCGTGTCGGAGAGAGTGCGCACCCCGCCGGTGAGGACCACCGTCGCCGCTCCCGGCCGCGGCCCGGACCCCGCGGATGCGCGCTGCGCGGCGTGAAAGACATCGGCGACCTGCACCGAGTTGGTGACCACCGTCAACTCCGGCACGTCCACCAGCTCCTGCGCAAGGGCGTACGCCGTGGTGCCGCCGGCCAGCGCGATGGCGCTGCCGGGCACGGCCATCCTGGCCGCCTCCCGAGCGATGTCCTGCTTGGCGCTGAGTTCGAGGGACGACTTCGCCTCGAAGCCCGGCTCGTGGGCCGTGGCCTCCGCGACGGGCACCGCGCCGCCGTGCACCTTCTCGATGACGCCCTGGCGGGCCAGCGCGTCCAGATCCCGGCGGACCGTCATGTCCGAGACGTTGAGTTTGCGGGTGAGTTCATTGACCCGGACCCCACCGCGCCGTCTGACCTCGTCGAGGATCAGCGCGCGACGCTGCTCCGCGAGCAGATTCTGGTGGTCGCTCACTGCCGGGCCGGTCCCTTCCACATCGTCGAACACTCCCGCCGGGCACACCTGCCCCCTTGGCCTACGGCTCCCCATCCTGTCACGGGGAGATTCCGTGAGAGCACTGCACCGGAGCACCCGGATCCGAGATCCTGAAAGCTCCGGGCCGGCCGTGCCGCCGATCCTGCCACCACGAGAGCGAGTCGCAGACGTGTCCCCTGCCACACCCGCCACCGAGACCGGTACTCCCGCCGCCGACGGCGGCCTCGCCCTCGAACTGCTGGTCCACGGTGTCGGGGGCACCACCCCGCAGATCATGCTGGGCGACCCGCGCACCGTCTGCGTCACCGGAGACGACACCGCCGCCGTCTACCGGTGCGCCGAGGACGCCGATGCCGAGGCGCACCCCGAGCGCTACCGGGGCCGCCCCGTGCCGGAGGCGTACGTCTGGTGCAATCTCACGTCCGGCAACAGCGCCCGCGCCCTGTGGCTGCTCCTGCTGCCTTTCATGGTCGTCAACCTCGCCCACTGGATGCGGCCACCCGCCAAGGACCCGCTCTGGGCGATCCGCCTGTACGGGGTGCTGGTGCGGCTCGTCGCGCTCAGCCTCACCGTGCTGCTGGTGGCCGCCGCCTGCGAGGTCGCGCTCGACCTCACCGCCTGGCAGTGCGCGGGCACCGCCGGCTGCTCCCGGTCGTGGTACTGGCTCGGCTTCACCTCCGTGGCCCACCACGGCTGGTGGTCCCAGCCCGGCCGGCGCCTGGCTCTGGCCGCCCTGGCCCCCGCGGCCCTGATCACCCTGCTCTGGTACCTCTCCAACCGGACCTGGAGTGCGTACGAATCCCAGCAGCCGCTGACCACCGAACCCGCCGACGACCCCCAGTCGCCCCAACCCGCGTTCAGCCGCCCCGGGTTCTGGTACGGCAGGCGTCTGGTGGCGCGGTTGCGCGCCGCGCACACCGCCGCCGGATTCCTCACCACGGGTGCCGCCGTGACGGTCGCCGCCGCCCGCCACGACCGTGCCGCCGACGGCACCCCGGCGGCTCTCGGACTCCTTCTGGAATGCGCGCTCGCCCTCGCGGGACTCGTCGTGGTGGGGGTGGTGTGCCGTCGCGGCCGCACCGAGTCCCACCGTGACGAGCGGCTCGACGGGGCCCTCACCTCGTGGCTGCCCGCGAGCTCGCTCGTCCTGCTGGTCCTCACCCTGCTGTACGCGTCCTGGGGTCGGCCGGGCTGGGTCTCGGCCGGCACCCTGCCCGGCGACCGCGCGTTCGGCTTCCTCGCTTTCGCGCAGGGCGCCCTGGTCGTGTCGCTCGCTGTCGTGGCGCGTCTGCTGCGGCGCCGGGCACCGGGCCGGCGGGCCGCGCTGCGCGGCTTCGGCGGCCCCGCCGTCGCGATGCTCGCCTGCGCGCTCGGCGGCGTGATGACCGGCGGCGTCGCCCAGCGGGTCGCCGACTGGGTGGACCACGGCGCGACCCCCGGCATGAGCCGCTCCGCTTACCACGGGCCGCCGCCGCTCCTGACCTGGCAGGCCTCGGTGATCCCCGCGCTGATCGTCGTGCTTCTGCCCGTGGTGGTGTTCTTCGCCTTACGCACCTGGCGCACCGCCCGCGCCGACGCGCCCCGCGTCCTGGCCGACTACCCCGCCGAGCGACCCGACACCGCCCGCACCCGCACGATCGCCGCCGCCCGTGCGGTGGCCGGACTCACCGACCACACCCCGCTCTTCGTCGGCATCGTCGCCGGCGCCTCACTGGTGCTGGGCGCCGCGGCCCTCGCGGGCGCCTGGTGGACCGGCGAAGTGCCGGCCAGAGCGGCGGACACGGCACCCGACACGGTCGCCTTCGGTGCCGACGCCGCGCAGTCGCTCGGCTCCTGGTGCACCGGTGTCGGCTTCCTGCTCTTCGTCACCTGGGGCCGGCGTGCCTACAAGGACGCCGCCGCACGCCGCACGGTCGGCATCCTGTGGGACGTCGGCACGTTCTGGCCGCGTGCCGCACACCCCTTCGCACCGCCCTGCTACGCCGAGCGGGCCGTGCCCGACCTCGCCTGGCGCATGAACACCTGGACCGAGCGCACCGGCGGGCGCCTCGTGATCTCCGGCCACTCGCAGGGCAGCGTCCTGGCCGCGGCCGCCGTATGGCAACTGCCCGCCGCGACCCGGCGCCGCGTCGCTCTGCTCACCTACGGCTGCCCCGTCGAGCGGCTCTACGGGCGCTGGTTCCCGACCTACTTCGGGCCGGGACCGCTCGAAGCCCTGCACCGGGAAGTGCACTGCTGGCGCAACCTGTGGCGCGCCACCGACCCGATCGGCGGGCCCGTGCGTACCGGCGGCGACGTCGACAAGGGCCCGCTGCTCGACCCGGTCGCCTACGGGCGGACCCGCGAACACCCGCTGCCCGCACCGATCCTGGGCCACTCCGACTACCAGGCCGACCCGGCTTTCGCCCGCGAACGGGCCCTGCTGCTCGTAGAGTTGGCGACGGGGGTGCCGAACCAGCGGTCCGATCAGAGCAGTTCGGGAAGGTCCTGCGGGTAGAGCAGAGTCAGATCGTCGGTGCTGGCGTCGGGCAGCTGGGCGACCCGGCCCGCATGCCGCTCCACCATCGACTCGAACGTCTGGCGCGCGGTGCGCCCATTGCCGAACGCGGCGCCCCGCGGCAACGCCGTGAAGTACTTCAGGAGACACTCCGCGGTCCCCGTGCCGAGCCGGTACTCGTGCTCGTCCGCCTGCTGCTCCACGATGCGCAGCAATTCCTCCGCGGAGTAGTCGGAGAACCTGATGGTCCGTGAGAAACGGGACGCCACACCGGGGTTGACGCTCAGGAAGCGCTCCATCTCGGCGGTGTACCCGGCGACGATGACGACGACCGCCTCGCGGTGGTCCTCCATCAGCTTCACCAGCGTGTCGATGGCCTCCCGGCCGAAGTCGCGGCCGGAGTCCTCGGGGGAGAGAGCGTACGCCTCGTCGATGAACAGCACCCCGCCGCGCGCCCGGTCGAACGCCTCCTGGGTGCGGATCGCGGTGGACCCGATGTGCTCGCCCACCAGGTCGACCCGGGACACCTCGACCAGATGGCCACGCTCCAGGACGCCGAGGGAGGCCAGGATCTCCCCGTACAGGCGCGCCACCGTGGTCTTTCCGGTGCCGGGAGAGCCGGTGAAGACCAGATGCCGACGGGCCGAGGCCGCCTTGAGCCCGGCCTGCTGCCGCCTGCGCCCCACCTCGATCATGTCGGTGAGGGCCCGCACCTCGCGCTTGACGCTCTCCAGGCCGACCAGCGTGTCCAGTTCACCGAGCACCGCACCCGACTCGCGGGCCGGCTCGGCCACGGGTTGGTCCGTGGCGGGCTCCACCGGGCGCTGGCCGGGGACGGCGGAGAGCAGCCCCATGGTCTGGGTCGCGCTCTGTACGGCGGGCGGCTCGGCGGGAGCGCCGGACTTCGCGCCGCTCTCGTCGCTGGTGCACTCCTCGACGACCGCGCCGTCCTCGGAGAACTCATAACCCCGGCGCGCACACCGCTCGGTGCGGCAGCGCGTCAGCGTCGTGCGGCAGCCGTCGATGACGTGGAAGCCGAAGCCTCCGCTGCCGGTGACGCGGCAGCCGTGGAAGGTGCCACGGCCTTGCGCGGACACATAGAACCCCGCCTCGGCGGGTGAGGTGACCGTGACGCGCTCGATCCGCGGATCGGCGCCCTTGGTGACGATGACGCCGGTCTGCGCGCCGTCGATGGTGCAGCCCGCCAGGGTGCCGCCACTGCCGTGGTCGCGGAACCACGCGCCCGTGGAGGCCTGGCTGATGCGGCAGTCGTCGAGCTGAGCGGTCGCCCCGTCGCTCACCGACACCGCCGTGTTGCGCACCTGGCTGAGATCGCTGTCGACGACATCGGCGCGCGAACCCCGGTCGAGTACGAAGATCGCGTCCGGTACGTCATGGACGCGGCACCCCTCAAGGACCGCGGCGGCGCCGTCGCTGACCCACACCGCGGGGTAGTCGCCCGTACTGTCGTGGATCTCGCACTGGTTGGCGTCGACCCGGGTGCCGGGATCCCACACGGAAAGGCCGTTGCGCCCGAAGCGGCGGACCTTGGTCCGGGTCAGCGTGAGCACCGAACGCGACCGCAGATCGACCGCGTTCTCCGGGATGTCGTGGATGTCGCAGTCGGCGAGCGTGAGCACCGCGTCGGTGTCCAGGGTGATGCCGTCGGCGGAGGTGCGGTGCACCGTGCAGTCGGTGAGGTGGGCCGTGGCACGGGACGCGATCTGCACGCCGGCGCCCTTGATCTCGTACACCTCGCAGCCCAGCGCCTCAAGGCCCGCGCCCTCGCCGCTCACGGAGAGCCCGGCGCCGCTGGAATGGTGCACCCGGCAGCGTTCCAGCCGGGGGTGGCCGCCGCCGTGGACCGAGACCCCGGACTGTCCGGCCGCCACGACCTCGCACTCCTCGAACACGCCACCCGCACCGTCGAACACGCCGATGCCGACGCCGCCGGGGTTGTCCACGGTGCAGCGCCGCACCGTGGGCCGGGCGCCGCCGCGCACCTCGATGCCGACGGCTGAGCGGGTCACCACCCGCAGATCGACGAGTTCGGGCGTGCCGTCCTCCACGAGGAGCGCGGGGGCCGCCGCGTCCTGGCCCTCCAGATACAGGTCCCGCACGATCGCGGAGGCGCGTACGGTCAGCGCCACCCCGTCGGCGGGCGCGATCCGGACCGAGCCGACGGAGCCCTCGGGGCCGCGCAGCGTGACGGAGCGCTGCAGCACCAGGTTCTCCCGGTAGGTACCGGGGGCGATGGTCAGGACGTCGCCGTCGCCTGCGGCTTCGAGGGCCGCGGCCAGTGAGGCGTACTCACCCGTGCGGCGGCGCCACCTCGACGTGCCCGTGTGCGTCACCTGGACCGTGCCCTGAGCCATGGTGCTGTCGTGCCCCCACCTCGTGCGTACGCCCTCGCACACACCTCGACCGTGCCCTTGGATGTGCGACTGATGGTCCACCGTAGCGCGCGCGGAGCCGGTGAGTTGACCGGTCAGCTGCCCGCGCCCGTGCGGCCCCAGTCCGGACCGTATCGGGCCCACGCCCGGTCCAGCCGCTCATACCGCCGGCGTATCAGACGCCATACGGTCAGCCGCCGTATCGCCTCGATGAGAGCGGCGGCCGCCACGGCCGCGCAGATCCCCGCGAACACGGCATGCGTACGGGCCACGGACAGGGCCATCGGCGCGGGCACCGGGCGCCCGTGATCATCGGTCCATATCGGGAAGGTGGAGCCGGGAGGGGGCGCCTGCCGCGGCGATGCCAGTGTGCCGCTGTGCCGACTCCCGTCGTACGCCGCCCAGTTGGCGACGACCTGACTGCGGGCGGCTCGCCCCATCGTGCCGTCCGGCTCGGCGAGCGGCGCCCGCCGCCCGGTCGTGTGCACCACGACGGCCGCGGTCACGTGCCGGTGCCGGCGCTGCTCGGCGACGGCCCTGCGCAGGGTCGTGTCGGCGAGGGAGCCGCACAGGAACCCCACGGCGGGCGCTGCGAGGACCATGAGGGCCAGCGCGGCGAGCGCCAGCCAGGCCTCGACGACGTCGGTGCGGCGGCGCAGCGGACTGCGCCGCCAGCGCCACACCCCCACCACCGCTCGCACGGGCCCCTCACCCCCTTCCGCTCGTCCGCACTCGTCCTGTCCAACGCGGCTGCTACCCACAGGAGTTCCCGGGTGGCGCAGAGCTATGCGGACGAGCCGGCGGGCGGGGCGGCGGGCGGGTCGGGCGGGCAGGCCGCGTCGGCGGGCCGGCTGGGCTGGGCGGACGGGGCGGGCTAGGCGAGGACCGTCATCGGGTCGCCCACGCGGATGGTGCCGGTGTTCTCCGGGAGCACCAGGACGCCGAAGGCGAGCGCGCTGCCGATGCGGCGGTGCCGGGCCAGGCTGCGCAGCGGTTCCTTGCCGCGCCGAGCGGTGGCCTGATCGGTGGTGGTGATCACGCAGCGGCCGCAGGGCTTCGCGAGCCGGAAGGTGACGTCGCCCACGGAGATCCGCGACCAGGCGTCCTCGGCCCACGGTTCGGTGTGGCCGAGCACCACGTTGGGCCGGAACCGGTTCATGGGAAGCGGTCCCTCGGCGGCGTGATCACCCTGCGCGATCAGTGCATTGAGGGCGTCGAGTGAGGACCGCGTGGCGATCTGGAGCGGAAAGCCGTCGGCAAAGCTCACCGTCTCGCCATGGGACGCGTATCTCGCGTCGACGGTTCTGCGGTGCGCCGGGTCGTCGAGATGCATCAGCCGCACCTCGGTGCCCAGGTAGGTACTGAACCACTGGTGTGCCGCGGCGTCGGCGGGCACCGCCTCGAACGTGCCGCCGAAGAGCGACACGGTCTCGGTGGTCACCGTCTCCGGCGGCTCCACGACCAGATCACCCTGCCCCGGCGCGGACAGCCGCACGCCCCCGCCCGGCAGTGTGGCGGCACTGCTCAGGGCCAGGGCGGGCCGCTCCCGTTGCGTGACGGCGGTGCCGTGTGTGTCCACCAGCATCCAGCGGCGGTCCCCGGCGAGCCCCCATGGCTCGACCGCCGCTTGCGTACTGTCGTGTCCCCCGACCGACTTGACGGGATGGATGTGGATCCCATCCACGACCGCGTGGTGCCCATGGTTCATGGGCCCATCCTGCCAGCCGCGTCGGACAGGCGTCCGGGCGGCCGGGTCCGGGTCGGGTCAGACCCGGAACCCTGTGGTCAGTACCCGGAGCCCTGGTAGGGGCGGTTGTACGGATCCTCGTAGGGAGCGGGCGCGGGCCGGGGCGCGGCGGGCCGCATGGCCTCGTACCCGGTGCCCTGCATGGGCCGCTGCGGCATGGCCTGCTGCCCCTGGTAGCCGCGCGGGGCCGAGGGCTGCTGCGGGATGTACGGGGTGGCGGCGTGCTGCAGCGGTACGGGCTGCTGCATCTGCTGCTGGTATCCGTACGACGAGGCGTAGGAGGGGCTCTGCTGCGAAGGGGCGGCCGGCAGCGCGGGCAGCGCCGACGGAAGCGCCGGCAAGTAGTTGCTGCTGCCGGTGTCGTAGAGGGAAGGCACTCGGATCGGGGCGATCTGAGGCGTGCCCCTTTCTGCGACGAGGGAGTCGTAGATGGGGGTGTCCGGGAAGAACGGCGCGGAGTAGTAACCGCCGCCATAGGTGGAGCGGGGGGAGGTCATGGCACATAAGTTAAGCCCACGATGTGGCCGTTGGGGAGCCCCAATCTCCGGGTCATCCGTTTTACGTCATTTTTGGCCGCTTGACCTGCCAAAACATCCCACGCCCACCCCACCCCCACCCCTTCGCCGCCGGTTTCACCGGGGCGCGAGGTGCGGGGTGGACACATGCGGGGGCGGAACCGTGTGCATGGGGGGTGAAGAAACGGCGAGCACGGCGCCAACCTCCGTGGTGCACACGGGAGTTGGCGTTTGCAGCCGTATGGAACGGTGTGCGGCCGCGTTGAACCGGGGCTCGGTGGTGGCGTGTGTCAGTTCTCGAAGTACGCGTCGAGCACCGCTTCGAGTTCTTCGCTCCAGCGCGCGAGACCTGCCCGATCGGAGGCCTCGACGTCGTGCGTGAACCGCCGGGGCGCGGGTGTGTACACGGCGATCGCGAACCGGCGCGACCACCGGGGCGTGCTGTATTCGACCGCGCTGACCTCGTCCCACCGGAAGTCGGCCTCTTCGTCGCCGAGCCGCAGCCGGATTCCCCGGTGGTCGGCGACGATCGAGCCCTGCCGGTCGGACATCTCGCACGCCGGCCGCTCGCCCTCGTCACCGGCTTCACCGTGTGCGTCGGACGCGGCCGCGGCGTCCTCGGTGTGCGTTTCACCGTCCGCACGCGGTGCGGTGGCATCCGGCCCCTCGGCGGCCGTTCCCGCTTCCCCCGCGGTGTCCTGTGCGAGGTCCGCTTCCTGGTCCTCTTTCCGGTCCGCTTCGAGGGCGGCGTCGGGCAGTAGCTCCTCCGGCGCCGACGCGCGGGGCGGTACGAGGCCGGGGACGAACGCGGGATCCGTCGCTGCACCGGTCAGGGGCGTGTACTGGTGTTCTGATCGCTGCTCCACGGGCGGAAGTATGGCCGAGGAACCTGTGGACCTGTGAACCCGCCGCCCACGGCGCCGTCGTGGGGCACACGATCAGGACACGTCGTCGTCCGTCTGGCCCAAGACCCGCACCTTCCTGAGGCCCCCGATGCGGCCGCCCTCCGACGCCCGAATGCCGGGCTCGGAGTGGGGTGGACCCTTCTGCCGTCCGGAGGCCCGTCCTTCCTCGCCGCCTGACCCGGGGGCATCGCCCGAATCGCGCATCTAGCCCTTTTGGGCTGATATAGGGCTGTATGTGCGTATCCCATGACGCACCGTGACAGCCGGAAAGCTGGCGTCGCGTCGAGGCACAAACGAAAGAAGCCGAGTGATGTCATCCGATCAAACCCCTCCCCAGGACGAGCAGATCCCCATAGGTCCGGGTGACGAGCCCAGATTGCTTCTGCTCCGCACGGTGGTCGCCTCGCGCCCCATGCACGAGGTCGCCGCGCTCGTACACCTGCTGAACGAGGCGGGTGGCTACCCGCCGCCGGGGGACCAGGCGCTGCGCCTGGCCGCCGTGACGCGCTCGGTGAACGAGGTCCACCAGCTGATCTCCGTGCTGCAGGAGCCTCCCGGCACCGCCGAGGACGCCGGCACCGCCCTGCACGCGGCCGCGATGGAGCGGCCCATCGAGGATGTGGCCGCGCTGATCGCCAGCTTCGGTTCGGGCGACGACGAGCTCCGTGTGCGGGTCTCCGAAGCCGCCGAACGCCGCGCGCAGGAGGCGGCGGAGACCGGTCCTCCGGTCCGGTCGGCCGCAGCCGCAGCGGCACCCGCGCAGGCGGCCGAGGCCGCGGGGACCCCCGTGCGGGCGGAAGCCCTCATGCGGGCGGACGCTCTCATGCCGGCGGCCGGCGGCGGCGAACACCCCGGGCCGGACGCCCACTCCGCCCTCACCGCGGAGGAGCAGGCGGCCATGGCGCTCTCGGCGCCGGACGCCACCTTCGGCGGGCAGCCGGACGCCACCTTCGGCGGGCAGGAGCCCATGGCGCCGTTCGCCCCCGAGGCGCCGGCCGACGCCCCCGCCGCACAAACCCGCACCGCCCCGGAGGCAATGGCGCCTCCCCGTCCCCAAGCGGCCCCGGCCCAGGCGCCGGCCGCCCCCGAAAAGGCCGCCGCCACCACGAGCAAGCGGTCGTCGGCAACGCTGCCCGTGCGGTCCGTCCTGCGGTGGCCGGCCGCGGTCGCCCTGCTGGTGATCGGCGCGATCCACCTGCCGACCGACCTCAGGGACCTGCGCTCCGGCGACCTGGCCGCCGGTGCCTCCCTGGGCATCGCCGCCGTCTGTCTCACGCTGGCGCTCCTGCTTCCGCTGTACGACCCGCTGTGGGCCTGGATGGCGGGCGCGGCAGCAGCCCTGGGCATCGTCGTCGTCCACTCGCTGGCCACCGGGCTCAACTCCGTCCATCTGCTGAGGGACAGCCTGGGCAGCACGTTCACGGGTGCCACACGGCTCATGGTGCTCTGCGCCGTCATCGCAGCCGCGCTGGCCGCGACCGTACTGACACGCAAGCCCAAGGTGAGTCCGGCCAACGAGGCCTGACACCGCCCGCCGCCGCGGCGCCCCGAACTCCGTCTGATGTCAAGGGAGTTCGCAGGCGCCGCGGCCTGTGCGCCGACCGCCGTGCCGACCGCGCCGACCGGGCACGGCCGCTGGGCTCGCCGGGTGCGACCGCCGCGCTCGCCGGACGCGGCCGCCGCTCCCCCGGGAGGCGCGGCCCGGGGGAGGTGCTGGGAAGACGGCCGGGGATTAGGTTGACGGTGCAGGAACTTTCGGCGCGGCGACGAGAGAGCACCGCGACCAGCGATGGGGGAGAGCATGTCCATGCTTAAAGGAGCCAACGTCCCGGTGCCTGCGCAATCGGTGCGCGTCGAACTGGCCTGGCGATCCGGCCCCGGCGTCCCCGACGTCGACGCCTCGGCCCTCCTGCTGGCCGACGGCCGGGTGCGCTCGGACGCCGACTTCGTCTTCTACAACCAGCCCGCCCACTCCTCCGGGGCGGTGCGCCACGAAGGCAAGCGCTCGCAACCCGACGCGGTGACCGACACCCTCGTCATCGACCTCGCCCGGGTGGAACCCGCCGTCGAGCGCGTCGTGCTGGCCGCGTCCGCGGACGGCGGCACCTTCGGCCGCGTCCCCGAACTCGGCATCCGCGTGCTGGACGCGGCCACTGGCGCGGAACTCGCCCGTTTCGACAGCCAGGACGCCACCGTCGAGACCGCGTACATCCTCGGCGAGCTCTACCGCCGTCAGGGCGCCTGGAAGTTCCGGGCCGTCGGCCAGGGGTACGACAGCGGGCTCGAAGGCCTGGCGACGGATTTCGGTATCACCGTCGACAAGCCCCAGCAGCCGCCCGCCGCGCCCACGGCCCCGTTCACCCCATCGGTCCAGCCGCCCGCGCGGCCCGCCCCGACCGCGCAGGTCCCGGTGCCGCCCACGGTCCCGCCCTCGGCGCCTCCCACACCCGTACGCCTGTCCAAAGTCACCCTCACCAAGGAAGCCCCGCGCGTCTCGCTCGCCAAACAGGGCGGCTCGTCCGGTGCCATGCGGGTCAACCTCAACTGGCAGACGCGCAAGCAATTCAGCGGCTGGGGAGCCAAGTTGGGGCGCGCCACCGCCAACCACTCCGATCTCGACCTCGACCTGTGCGCGCTGTACGAGCTCTCCGACGGCCGCAAAGGCGTCGTCCAGGCCCTGGGCAACGCGTTCGGTGCGCTCCACCAGCCCCCGTACATCCACCTCGACGGGGACGACCGGACCGGCGCCGTCGAGTCCGGTGAGAACCTCACCGTCAATCTCGACCAGAAGGACAAGTTCCGCCGACTCCTGATCTTCGTCACCATCTACGAGGGCGCGCGCAGCTTCGCCGATCTGCATGCCACGGTGACCCTTGAGCCGCAGTTCGGCGCACCTGTCGAGTTCTTCCTCGACGAGTGCACCGTCCCGTCCACGGTCTGCGCGCTCGCACTCATCACCAACGACGGCGGCGACCTGATCGTCCAGCGCGAGGCCCGCTATCTGGTGCCCGCGCGCGGCGTCAGCCCCCAGCGCACCGTCGACCAGACCTATGGCTGGGGCATGAACTGGACGCCCGGCCGCAAATAGGCGGCCGGACGCCGCACTGTGCTGTGAGTACCGCTCAGTACCGCTCGGGGGCGGCCTCGGGCCGGGCATAGGTGCGCCCCTTCCAGGCCGCACCCCGGCCCCGGTAGTGCTGGACCGCCGAATCGACGGTCATCAGCAAGTACAGGAACGCCGTGAACGGCAGCGCCGGGGCGAGCCAGGGCGGCTGGCGGTAGTAGCGCAGCATCGGCAGATACGTGCCCGCCATCACCAGCCAGGCGAGGCCGCCCGCGCAGGCCGCCCCCGCGCTGCCGGCGGCCAGGCCGGCGAGGCAAGTGAGCGGGGGCGCCAGATAGACGAGGGCGAGCCCCGCGACCGTGCCCAGCAGCACCAGCGGATTGTGCCGCAGCTGGGCGTACGCACTGCGCGAGACCATCCGCCACAGATCTCCCAGGCGCGGATAGGGGCGCACACTGTCCACCCGGTCCGCGAGACCGAGCCAGACCCGCCCGCCCGCCCTGCGCACCGCGCGCGCCACCGACACGTCGTCGATCACCGCGTGGCGCACCGCGTCGGGCACCCGCGCACGCTGCGCCGCTTCGGTGCGCAGCAGCACACAGCCGCCCGCCGCGGCCGTCGCACGGGGACGCGCGGCGTTGATCCAGCGGAACGGATACAGCTGGGCGAAGAAGTAGACGAACGCCGGGACGATCAGACGTTCCCAGCCGCTCGCCACCCTCAGCCGCGCCATCTGCGACACCAGGTCGAAGCCGCCGCCCCTGGCCGCGGCCACCAGCTCCCGCAGGCTGTCCGGCGCGTGCGCGATGTCCGCGTCGGTGAGCAGCAGATACTCCGGCCCGCGTGCCCGCGCGAGAGCGATGCCGTGGCGCAGCGCCCACAGCTTGCCCGTCCAGCCCGCTTCGGGCTCCCCCGGAGAGACGACGCTCAGCGGCAGACCTCCGTGGCGCTCGGCGAGGGAGCGGGCGAGCGCGCCGGTGCCGTCCGCGCTCCCGTCGTCCACCAGGAAGATCTCCGCACGGCCGGGATAGTCCTGCGCGAGCAGCGAGGGAAGACTCAAAGGCAGCACCTCTGCCTCGTCACGGGCCGGGACGACGACCGCGACATCCGGCCATGTTCCAAGCTCGGCGCGCGGTGGCAGACGCTGGTCGGTGCGCCAGAAGAAGCCCTGCCCGAGCAGCAGCCAGAGCCATACGATCAAGGACAACAGGGCGATCCATACGAGGGCGCTCACCCGCCGCAGTCTGCCCCACGGCCCGTGCTCCGCACGGGACCTCGGCCGAAATCGCCGGGACCGTCGACTATGGTGACCGGGTGAAGATCGCGCTGATGGACTCCGGAATCGGCCTGCTCGCCGCGACCGCCGCGGTGCGTCGGCTCCGCCCCGACGCCGACCTCGTGATCTCGTGCGACCCCGACGGCATGCCCTGGGGTCCGCGCTCACCCGAAGGAATCAGGGAGCGTGCGCTCGCCGTGGCCGAGGCCGCCGCCGCCGAGGATCCCGACGCCCTGATCATCGCCTGCAACACCGCTTCGGTCCACGCGCTGCCCGCGATCCGCGCCGCCCTGGAACCGGGAATCCCGGTGATCGGCACCGTACCCGCGATCAAGCCCGCCGCGGCCGGCGGCGAACCCTTCGCCATCTGGGCGACCCCCGCCACCACCGGCAGCACCTACCAGCGCGGACTGATCCGCGAATTCGCCGACGGCGTGCCCGTCACGGAGGTGCCCTGCCACGGTCTCGCCGAAGCCGTGGAGCACGCCGACGAGGCCGCGATCGACGTCGCGGTCGCGGCGGCGGCGGCACTCACCCCGAACGGCGTAAGGACCGTCGTCCTGGGCTGCACCCATTACGAACTGGTGGCCGAGCGCATCCGTACGGCCCTGCGCCCCGGCGGCGGCCCGCTCACTTTCTTCGGCAGCGCCGAGGCGGTGGCCGCCCAGGCGCTGCGCCGCGCGGGCCTCGCCCCCGCGCCCGGCGCCGACCAGGTCGGAGGCCTGACGGTGCTGCTCAGCGGCCGCCCCGGCGCCCTGCCCGACGTCGCCCTCGCCTACGCCGAAGGCCGCCTGCTCAGGACCGTGAGCACCGCTCACTGAGCGCCGGGCGGTGCCGTGGCGGCGGAACGTGAGTACGCTGCTTTCCATGAGGGAAGCGTCCCCGGAGTACCCCACGCCCCCCGAACCCCGCCCCGGATCCGGTGCCACCGAGCAGCCGCCCGAGGTCTGGATCGGCCGGGCCACCAACCGCGTCCAGTGGCTCCTCGCGGCCGGCGGAGCAGCATGCATCGCGCTCGGCATCGAGCTGGCCGTCGACTCGACCTGGACGTCGGGCATCGCCCCGCTCCTGATGTCCGTGATCGGCTGTCTGGCCGCCGGGATCCTCGTGCTCTTCGGGACCCTCGCCTTCGTCCATGTGGCGGTCAGGGTGGAAGGGGACTGCCTGGAAGTGCGCTGCGGCCACATCGGGCTGCCGCGCCGCACCATCCGCCTCGACCACGTGGTCGGAGCCGACTTCGTGCCGCGCGTCACCCCGCGCCAGTGGGGCGGCTGGGGCTACCGCTGGCGGCCCGAGATCGGCACCGCCGTCGTCGTACGGCGTGGTGAAGGTGTGGCGCTCAAGCTCGGTGACGGGCGTGTCTTCACCGTCACGGTCGACGACGCGGAAGCGGCGGTCCGGTTCATCCGCGACCGGCTGCGCCTGCTCGGCACCGGACAGCCCGTCGAGGCCTGACGCCTCGCGCCGTCCCTGCGCGCCCCCCGTCGAGGCAGGCCTGACTCCTCGGCCGTGCGCAAGCCCCCCGTCGAAGCCTGACTCGTCGGGCCGTGTGCGAGCCTCCCGTCGAAGCGTGACCTCTCGCGCCGTCCCTGCGCGAGCCTCCCGTCGGGACTCCCGCGCACACAGCGAGCGGCCGTAGACTCCGCCGGGTGAGCACCACCGAAACCCCCACCACCGCCCCCGACCGGCTCGGGACGCAGCCTGCTGCCACCTCGCGGCTGCGCCGGCTCCTGAACCGCCTCGTAAGGCCCGCGGTGGCCGCCGCCGGCGGGGTGCTCCTGTATCTGAGTTTCCCCCCGAGGCCCCTGTGGTGGCTGGCGCTGCCGGCGTTCGCCGTCTTCGGCTGGGTCCTGCGCGGCCGCGGCTGGAAGGCCGGCCTCGGCCTCGGCTACCTCTTCGGCCTCGGCTTCCTGCTGCCGCTCCTGGTGTGGACCGGTGTGGAGGTGGGCCCCGGCCCGTGGCTCGGGCTCGCCGCCATCGAAGCACTGTTCATCGGCGCCGCCGCGTCGGGCACAGCCGTCGTCTCCCGGCTTCCCGGATGGCCCGTGTGGGCCGCCGCCCTGTGGATCGCGGCCGAGGCGGTCCGCGCCCGCGTCCCCTTCGGCGGCTTCCCCTGGGGCAAAATCGCCTTCGGTCAGGCGGACGGAACCTTCCTGCCACTCGCCGCCCTGGGCGGCACCCCCGTCCTGGGCTTCGCCGTGGCGCTGTGCGGATTCGGACTGTACGAGTGCGTGCGCCAGGCACTGCGCCTGCGGGCCACGGGAACGCTCCGCAAGGGCGCCGCCGCGGCCGCGCTGCTCACCGTCGTCGTACCGGTCGCGGCATCCTTCGCCGCCCGCGGCCTGGTCAGCGACGCCGCCGAGGACGGCACCGCGACGGTCGCCGTGATCCAGGGCAACGTGCCCCGCCTCGGCCTCGACTTCAACTCCCAGCGCCGCGCCGTCCTCGACTACCACGTACGCGAAACGCTGCGCCTCGCCGACCGGGTCAAGGCCGGCAAGGAGCCGCAGCCCGACTTCGTCCTGTGGCCGGAGAACTCCTCCGATGTCGACCCCTTCGCGGACGACGACGCACGCGCGATCATCGACCAGGCCGCCAAGACCATCGGAGCCCCCATCTCCGTCGGCGCGGTGGTCGGCGGCTACGGCACCAAGCTCTACAACGAGCAGGTCCAGTGGGACCCGAAGCTGGGCCCCGTCGCCACGTACGACAAGCGGCAGATCCAGCCGTTCGGCGAGTACATGCCGCTGCGCGGTCTCATCGGCACCTTCGCCCCCGGCTACACCTCCATGGTCCACGAGGACTTCAACCGGGGCACCAAGCCGGGCGTCTTCACCATGGCCGGCACCAAGGTCGGCATCGCCACCTGTTACGAGGCCGCCTTCGACTGGGCGGTGCGCGACACCGTCACCGCGGGCGCCCAGATGATCTCCGTGCCGAGCAACAACGCGACCTTCGACCGCAGCGAGATGACCTATCAGCAGCTCGCAATGAGCCGGGTGCGGGCGGTCGAGCACAGCAGGACCGTCACCGTCCCCGTCACCAGCGGCGTCAGCGCCGTGATCATGCCCGACGGCAAGGTCGTCCAGAAGACCGCCCTGTTCACCCCGGCGTCGCTGGTGGCGAAGGTGCCGCTGCGCTCCTCGCAGACCCCCGCGACCAAGCTGGGCACACTCCCGGAGTGGGTGCTCGTCGCGGCGGCCGCCGCGGGCCTGGCCTGGGCGATCACCCGGAACGTGCGCCGGGGCCGCGCCACCCGGAGCTGACCTTGACGGTTTCCGGCGGCCGTTAGGGTCGGGGGCATGGCAACCCCTGACTTCATCCGATCCATCCGGGCCACCGCCGGTCGCCAGCTGCTTCTGCTGCCGGGCGTGAGCGCGATCGTCTTCGACGACGAGGGCCGGGTGCTGCTCGGCCGCCGCGCCGACACCGGTCAGTGGTCGACGATCGGCGGCATTCCCGAACCGGGGGAGGAGCCGGCGCACACCGCGGTGCGCGAGGTGTACGAGGAGACCGGCGTACGGTGCGTCGCCGAGCGGGTGGTCCTCGTGGAGGCGGCCCCCACCCCCGTCGTCTACCCCAACGGCGACGAGTGCCAGTTCATGGACATCGCCTTCCGCTGCCGCGCCACCGGCGGCGAGGCCCGCGTCAACGACGACGAGTCCCTCGACGTGGGCTGGTTCACCATGGACGCCCTGCCGAAGCTCAGCGAGTTCGCGCTGTTCCGCATCAAGCAGGCACAGGCGGACGGCCCCACATGGTTCCAGCCCAGCACCGAGCTGTGACGTGTGGGAGCCATCCCCACAGGTGGTGATGTGAGCCACCCGCACAGGTGGTGAGGGGTGCCCCCCGAACATGCGTGTCGCCGCACTCTGGTCCACCGCTGCGGCGCCGCGGCTGTCCGACGCCCTCATCCATGCCGGACGCCCGCCGCCGTCCGGCTGCCGCGAGCGGGCGGCGGTCGCGCGAAGTGCCGCACTGGCCATGGGAATTGACCGCACGTCGTGGGATCATGCCGTTATCCAACGGTGGGTGCCGAGGCAGTACGGGGGTGCGTACAGGGCCTTTACGCGGCTCCCGTCGTGGACGCGGACAGCGAGGCGAGTCTGCCCTGGCCGGCCACCGCCCATGTGCCGGGGCCCTCCTTGCAGCAGGCCGTCGCGGAGTATGGGTCCCTCCCGCGGCTCGCGGCGTTTCGGCTGAAACCCCGGAAGAAGAAGGGGAGTTCGAGCTCCTCGGGGCATAAATGGGCGGCTGCGATCGGGGTCGTCGCCGTGCTCATCATCGGCCCGCACAAGGTCGTCAACTGGGTTACTCGAACAGCAGGCCTTCGCAACAGGCTGAGCACGCGACGACGCCGGCCTCCCCTCCCCGGTGCAGCTCCCGCCGGGTACGGGTGGGAACACGGATGTGCTCCCCACCGGAATGAAGACGACCGACCCGGGCGGCGAGCGAGCCACCGCGGCTATCCGCAGCACCAACGAGAGCTTGCGGCGTCCGCGGCGGCGTCGAGGTTCGACGCCATGGAGCTCAATGAGGCGGCCGACGTCTTGTCGAACACCCCCCTAGGGCCATGTGGCCGCAGGTGGTTGGAGGTGCCCCGTGTGTCCCGGGGGGCGGAGCGTCGCGAGCGGTCAGACTTGTGACACCGGCCGGCTCCCGGCCCGAGCTCCTGCGAACCGAGGGAACACCATGACCTGGGCATCTTGGACCACTGTGGGCATCCACGTCCTTCCCGGCGTCGTGCAGGCCGAGGAGTTCGGCCCGATGCAGGGGGACCTCACCATCCACACCACCTGGTCGGGGCACGAGGCGGACCTCGCCGTGCAGTACTCGGGCGCCGCCGACTGGTACACGCTCGTCGGCAGCCCCGTGCCCTGTCACTCCGAGGAGGACAGCCGTGCCTACCACCAGGCCGTCGTCGACGGAGTACGCGAGGGGGAGAGGGCCCAGGACGTCCTGAAGAAGCTCGCCCGCACCGCTTAGCTCCCGCATCGGCTAGCTCGTGCACCGCGTAGCTCCCGCACTCCGTGGCTTCCGCCTCGTCTGGCTTCCGCACCGCGTAGCGAACGCGCCGCCTGGCTCCCGCACCGCGTAGCTTCCGCAGCGCCGAGCTCGCGCACCGTCCGGTATCCGCCTCGGCGCGAGCCTGCGGGGCATGACGATGGCCGCGGCCCCCGCCCCCGCCCTGGCCCCCGCCCCGGCCTCGGCCGCGCGCCCGCCTGCTCGGCTGGGCGGGTCATTTCGGGGGCCGAGCGTTTCGGGCGGCGGCCGGCAGGTGATGCATGGCCAACCGGCGGCCCCTGCTCGGCGGCCGGACCAGCAACCGCTCTCCCCATCGCCGCCCCCGCCCCACCGTCACCCCCGCCCACCGTCGCCCGGAGGCCCGTCGTGTCACTGCGTCACCGCCGTTTGCCGCTGCCCCGTCACGGTGGGCGCGTGGTCGTCGCGCTGCTCACCGCGTCCCTTGCGCTGGCCGGTCCGGCCGGGGCCGCGCCCCGTGACGACGGGGACGGAGCGCTCCGGGCCCGACTCCGTGAGCTGGTCGAGAGGCCCGACGGGCCGCCGGGCGCCATCGCGGTGCTCAGGGACGGCGATCACGTACGGGTGGTGCAGGCCGGGGTGGCCGAGCTCGGCACCCAGCGGCCGCCGAGAGCCACCGACCACATGCGTCTTGCCAGCGCCGCCAAGGCGTTCAGCGGTGCGGTCGCGCTGCGTCTGGTCGACTGCGGCAAGCTCTCGCTCGACGACACCCTCGCCAAGCGGCTTCCCTCACTGCCCGACGCCTGGGGCTCAGTGACGCTGCGTCAGCTCCTGAACCACACCAGCGGTCTGCCGGACTACAGCAATGCACCGGACTTCGTCGACGTGATCCAGGCCGATCCGCACCACGTCTTCGACTCCCGGCACCTGCTCGACTTCGTCGCCGACGACGACCTGCAATTCGCCCCCGGCTCTCGCTACCAGTACTCCAACTCCGACAACATCGCCGTCGCCCTGATGGCCGAGGCCGTGACCGGGCAGCGCTATGAGGACCTGCTGGCCTCGAAGGTGTACCGGCCGCTCGGGCTCACCGGGACCAGCCTCCCGGAGGGCTACCGGCTGCCCGAGCCCTACCTGCACGGCTACGACGTCGAGCCCGGCAGCCCGGCCGAGGACGTCTCCACGTTGTTCGGCGCTTCCGGATCCTGGGCCTCCGGCGGCCTGGTCTCCACTCCGGCGGACTTCAACACGTTCATGGCCGCCTACGCGGGCGGCAAGTTGATCGGTGACGCGACCCGCAAGCAGCAGCGCACCTTCGTCGACGGGGCCTCCGAGCCGGCCGGCCCCGGCGCCAACAAAGCAGGCCTGGCGATCTTCAAGTACACCACCCGGTGCGGGGTGGTGTACGGCCATACCGGCAACACCGCGGGCTACACCCAATTCGGCGCGGGCACCCCGGACGGCCGCCGCAGCGTCACCGTCTCCGTCACCTCGCAGGTGAACCAGAGGACCAACCCGGACCTGCTGGCACACCTGCGCGCCGTCGAGGAGGACTTCGTCTGCACCCTCCTGAACGACCGGGGCCCCCACTCCCAGGGCCACTAGCCGACGAATGACGGCTCGGGTGGCGGCGCGGGGTGGCGGCGCCGGGGGTTGTCCTCACCCCCGTTCCGGGTGGTCGCCCCATCGCGCCGGCCGCCTGCTCCCGGACACCATGGGGGTGGCGCAGGACCAGGCAGGAACGGCACCCAGCCCCAGAGGACACACACATGACCCGATACCGACGCGCGTTGGGCGGCCTGCTCGTGGTGGTCGCGATGGCCGGCGGAGCGGCGTGCGCGCGGGGTGGCGGCACACCCGCGTGGCAGAACGCCGCTCATCCGGCCGCCCACCCCGCCACCACCCCGTACGCCACCACCCCGTACGCCACCACCCCGTACGCCACAGCCGACCAGGCCGCCGCCGGCAGCCCCAGCGCCGACCACACCCGGCTCCGTGCGCTCCTGCATCGGCTGACCACGCAGGACGGCGCCCCGGGAGCGCTCGTCGCCCTCGGTGCCGGTTCCGGCGGTACGGTGCTGACCGACGGCCTCGCAGACGTGCGGAGCGGCACGGCGATGCGCGGAGACGGCCGGTTCCGGATCGGCAGCATGACCAAGCCGTTCGTGGCGACCGTCCTGCTCCAGCTGGTCGGCGAGGGCCGGGTAGTCCTCGACGCGCCGGTGGAGCGCTACCTGCCCGGCGTCGTACGCGGCCACGGCAACGACGGACGACACATCACGGTCCGTCAGATCCTTCAGCACACGAGCGGCATCCCGGACTATCTCGACCACATCGAGCCGAAGGACGTCCTCGACCACCCGCTGACGCACTACGACGGGCGCGCCCTCGTCCAGCTCGCTCTCGCGTACCCCCCGGACTTCGCCCCCGGCACCGGCTGGAGCTACTCCAACACGGGTTACGTGCTGGCCGGCATGATCATCGAGCGGGTGACAGGGCACTCGTACGGTGACGAGATCCGCCGGCGCATCATCGAACCATGGGGACTGCGCCAGACGTCCGTCCCGCACGACGACGACTCGGCCGTCCCCGGCCGGCACCCGCGTGGCTACGCGAGAGAGGCCGAGGGAGGGCCGCTCAAGGACATCACCGCACTCAACCCCTCGGTCGCCGGTGCGAGTGGCTCCATGATTTCCAGCGGGGCCGACTTCAACCGTTTCCTGGGCGCACTCCTGGGCGGCCAACTGCTGCGCCCTGCCCAGCTCCACCAGATGATGACGACCCGTCCGACCGGCAGCGCGGACGGCGGGGCCTACGGGCTCGGTCTGGAGAGCCACCCCCTGCCGTGCGGCGGCCTGGCCTGGGGGCACGACGGTGGTGTCCCCGGCTACCAGACCGTGGGGGTCGCGACGGTCGACGGCCGCCAGGCGACGGCGATGGTGAACCTTTACCTGGGTGGCACCGACGCCCAGAGCGCCGACATGACATCCGCCGTCCAGACGGCGCTCTGTGAGAGCCACCCTTCAAGCCCGCCGCCGGCGCACCGCTGAACGAGCCCCGGGATTCGTCACGCCCGTTCTTGTTCTGTCCGTACGCCATCCGCTTTCTCTGCCGGCCGCCCCCGTTCCCCTGGGGCGGCACGAGGACACGGGACGGCACGAGGGTGCGGAACCGTCCGCTCGCGCCGGCCGTCGCCGGGGGGACGGCCGCGGCGGTCGATCAGTGACAGGAGCGGGCCCGTCATCGACGTCGTGACCACCGCCGTCACCAGGAGCGCCAGGTAGAGGCCGGAGGTGAGCACCTTCGCGCTGTAGCCGACCTGGAGCAGGACGATCTCGGTGAGCCCGCGGGTGTTGAGCATGACGCCGACGCGGAGCGCCTCCGTGTGCTCCTCACCGCCCAGCCGGGAGACCGCGTAACCGCCGCCGATCTTGGAGGTGACGGCCAGGAACGTGGCCGCGATCGCCACCGGCCAGGGAATGCCGCCCGACGCCGTCCATATCTGCAGGCCCGTGACGATGAAGAAGACCGGCACCAGCCACCGGCCGAGCGTGGACACCCAGCGGACCGGTGCGTCCCAGTGCGGCGAGTCGGGCGGGATCATGAGCCCCACCATGAACGCGCCGAAGATGGCGGTGAGTCCATGTGACTCGGCCGCATCCGCGGCCTGGAGCACACAGACACCCAGGGCCACCGCCATCGGCCGGGGCCAACGGGCGCACAGACGACCGGCGTTGGGGTGCTTGAGGAGACGTCGGCCCTCTATGGCCACCGACGCCCCCACCACGAGGACGGTGGTCGCGGTCCACACACCGCCCGAGCCGGGTGTGGCGATGCCCACCACCACGGCAAGCAGCAGCCAGGCGACGGCATCGACGAGCGCCGCCGACGTCAGCGCGAGCCGGCCGGCGCGCGTGGTCGTCAGACCGCGGTCGGCGAGCACCCGGGCGAGCACGGGCACCGCCGACACCGCCATCGCCGTGGCAAGCAGCAGCACGAAGGCCGGGGCCGGCGCGGCCCCCCGCACGGAGGGATCGCCATACCGTGCGAGGAAGCAGCCGAACGCGGCGCCGGCCACCAGGGACGGCACGAAGGTGCCGAGCGCCGTCCAGATGACGGCCCTGTCCCTGATGCGCGCGGCGTCGAGCCGCAGTTCGTGGGCGACGCCCACGAGGAACAGGACGAGCCCCGCGTGCCCGAGGTCGCGCAGCGGCCCCAGCACGTCGGCGGGCAACAGGACGGACTGTGCCTTCGGCCCGGCAACGCCCAGGACCGCCGGACCGAGCAGCATGCCGAAGGCGATCTCGCCTACGACACCGGGCTGACCGATCCGGCGGGCGAGTCCGCGCCCCAGGAACCCGATCGCCAGGAAGACGCCGAGCGCGGCGACCACCCGCGCGGCCAGGGCCGGCGTCATCGGCCCGGCGCTCCACCACCCGCCGCGCCGCCGCCCGCGCCTGTGCGGTCGACGTCGCCCGTGCCGCCGATGGAGCCGTCGCCCGCGCCTGTGCCGTCGATGTGGTCCACACCGCTGACGGATCCGCCGCCCGCGCCGTCGGCCGTCAGGAAGTCGACAACCCGCCGGATGACCGCGTCGTCGCGCAACACCTTGGTGTGGCCCAGGTCGCGCACCCGCATCAGCTCGGCCTGCCCCCAGGCCGCCACCAGCGTTTCGCTGTCGGTGATCGGCGACTCCGGGTCGTTCTCGTCGTGGACGACGAGCAGTCGGCTGGTGAAGTCCCGTGCGGCGGCGGCCGGTTCGATGGCGTCGAAGGACACCCCGAGCCATTCCTGCGCACGGGCGCGCACCAGCGCGATCGCCTCGGGCGTCACCTGCATCACTTCGCCGGAGCGGCGCCACAGGCTCGTATAGCTGCTGATGGGGTTGACGAACACGGCCCGATCGAGGGTGACCCCGCGCTCCATGGCCAGGGTGGTGGCCGCGGCGCCCAGCGAGTGGGCGACAACGGCGTGGAAGGGACCGAACCGTGCGTGGGCCGCCTCGACCGCGCGGGCGAAGTGGATGACGGAGGACTCCGCCCCCTCGGACTCGCCGTGGCCCGGCAGGTCGGCGACGACCACGGCGCAGCCGGCCCGGCCGAGCGCCTCGGCCAGAACGGTCAGATGGCCGGCGTTGCCCGCCCAGCCGTGCACCAGCAGGATCCGCGGCTCACCCTCGCCCCAGAGGTAGTGGACCACCTTGCCGCCGTCGACGACCTCGACCTCCTTGGCGGCCTGTTCCAGGATCGGCCGGGTCGCGTTCGGAGGCTGCGTGCGCATCGGCGTGAAGGCCAGCCGGCGCAGCTTCTCCGTGGTGTCGGTGTCCAATGGATTTGCCCCTTACTTCTGTTCTTCAGACTTCTGTTCTTCAAGACCCCGCAGGTAGGCGGAGACGATCTTCCGAACCTCCGGCGACTCCACGATGTCGAAGTGGCCTGCTCCTTCGACGAGTTCGAGCGTGGAGTGCCGCCAGTTCGCATGCAGTTCAGCGGCGTGTGCCGTGGGCACATAATCGTCGGCCGTGCCGTGGATGACGAGCCCCGGCACGTCGATCGTGCGGACGGCCGAGAGCGCCGAATACTCCTCCCACACCGTCGCGCCGAACCTTCTCTCGATCTCCCGCGTCACCTGGTGGACCCGGTCGTCGTCGAGGGCGTTCATCTCGGCGAACCGCTCGACCAGGAACCCGGTGGTGGGCGGCGACGAGATCGACACCATCGCCCGCGCCGTCACCCCGGCCTGCCACGCGGTGAGGGCCCACAGGCCGCCCATCGAGTGGCACACCACCGCGTGCAGGCCGGGCAGCGTTGCGTACAGGGCGCGCAGCAGGGCGCGTATCTCGGCAGGGTCGGCCGTGGTGCCCAGCGCCTCCCCGTGCGGCGGCACATCGAAGAGCACCACCCGGTAGCCCTGGCCGAGCAGCTCCTCGGCGAGCGCCACCATGCTGCCCAGGTGGGTGTTGAGGCCGTGGACGAGCAGGACGGTGGGGCCGCTGCCGCTCTGGAAATACTTGTAGAAGCGGCCGCCCACCTTGATCGTGCGCGAGCGGCACCGGTTGAGGAACGCCTTCGTGAACGGGTCGTGGGGCAGCCGCACGACCGTGTAGAAACGCTCCACGAGTTCGTCCACGGTGTCCAGGGACACGTCGGCTGACACGGGCACGGGTTCGGCTGGGCTCACAACGCGTTCCTCAATCGGTGCGGGTGCGGGTGCGGGTGCGGGTGCGGGTGCGGGTGCGGGTGCGGGTGCGGGCGTAGGCGTAGGGGTAGGACTGGGCGGGGGAGCGGGTGGGGCGGTGGGTGCGGGTCAGCCGCCGGGCTGCTCGCTCAGCGCCGCCAGACACTGCCGGGCCCGCTCCGGCAGGACGTACTCGCCCTCCTTCGCGATGCGGTCGTACAGCGCCTCGACCCGCTCGTAGTGGTCGTCGAGGTTCTGATCGAGCAGGTGGTACTCGGACTTGTTGTAGATGCCGAACTGCAGGTCCGTCATCAGGCCGAACGGATCGATGTCCGCCGCGCGCCGTGCCCCGCCGAACACCACGCGCAGGAATGCGTCGACGCTCTCGTAGCCGAGCGTGGCCAGGAGGAACTCGATCGACGCCCACTTGCGCCTGACCTGGTGGGCACGCTCGGCGGGGTCCACGATGAAGTCCAGACCGCTGGTCATGCCCTTCGGGTAGTGCACCCTGTTGAAGCAGCGCAGGTCGATGGTGAGCCGGTCCTTGGTGGTGCGGGGCAGTGTGCTGTCGGCGTGCGCCCGGTAGTTGTCGAAGACCAGGGCGTCACCCACCCGGCTGTCGCAGTAGTAGCCCGGCGAGGGCGTGTCGGCGTACGTCTTCGCCCAGTACATCGCCATGAGGTAGTCCCGCACCGACGGCAGGTCGATCTCGGACAGCTTGCCTTCGAGGAAGAGATACAGCGCCTTGTCGACGGCGTCCTTCTCCTCGCCCTCCAGACCGCACTCCAGCATCCTCGCGTACACATACGGGAGGTTGGGCGCCTCCAGCTCGGCCTCCTCGAAGATCACGAAGGGCTGTCGGCTGAGCGGCGTCGGCGTGAGCGCGGTGTGGAAGCTGCGGTACTCGGTGGGGAAACCGAGCTGCTTCTTGACCAGTGACGGGATCTGGAGGGCGATCGAGCTGGCCGCGTGCGTCCCGTACGGACGCTTCTCGGCCGGCACGATGAACGCGTTGACGACCGCGGTCTCGACCTCGGGGAAGTGCTCCTGGACGATGCCCTGGTTCAGGTCGTAGAAGCGCTTGGCCGACGGCACGAACAGCACACAGTTCTCGAACATGGTGGAGACCGGGAAGTAGCTGCCGATCGAGGCGGCCGCGAAGCTCTCCTGGATCACCGCCTGGCAGCGCAGCTGACGCGCCAGGTTGTCCGCGAGGTCGTCGTCCAGGTTCATCCGGACGACGTGCGTGGGGTGTGATTCGGGCAGGAATCGGCTCGCGTTCAGCGTCCGGTGCGGAGGCAGCCGCACCTCCCAATCCCCCTTCGCCACCTGGTACTTGTCGAGCACGGGGGAGAGCTGTTCGGCGTGTACCGCCGCCGATGAATGCAGGAAGGTGCCGGTCTTCTGGTAGGTGCCGGTGACGGTGGTGTCGTCGTCCACCGTCGCGCCCGGCGTCTGCGTCGCGTCGCTCATGACGTCGTGTTCTCCGCTCGGTCCGAAGTGTTGATGCGGTGCACATAGGTGCGGACGAACTCCTCGTCCACGGGCGGGGACGGACAGTCCCCGGCGCCGAAGACCGCGCCACCCACCGGGAGCGCGGCGAACATGTCCGCGAGCCCCCGCGCGGTGAGGCCGTCCACCAGGGCGGCGATCCGCGCGAGCGGGCCCGCCGGGTGCTGCGAGGCGAACGCCAGCGCCCGCTCCCGCCATGCGTCGAAGGGCACGACCCGCGCCCCGCCCGCCGCGGCGCCGACCATCTCGAAGAAGCGGTCGAAGGTGGGGGCGCCGGCGTTGACGAAGTCGTAGTCCTGGCCGATGCGCTCCAGGTCGTCCGTCATCGCCGCGGCGATCGTCCGGCACAGGTAGTCGACCGGCAGCACCGTCGTGAGATCGGCGTCCAGCGCCGGGAAGCTCCCGAGTTCGAGGCTGCCGGTGATCAGGTTGTGCAGGAAGTCGCCCCGGTCGAGCCGGAAGTGCCCGGTGCGGGTCGAAGCCCCCACGAACGGCAGCCGGTACGTCGACGCCCGTGCGCCGCGCCAGCGGGCGGCGGCCACCATCTGCTCGGCCTGCCACTTGGAGGTGAGGTAGCCGAACTCCCGGTCGTCCTCGGTGACTTCGTACCCCAGGTACTTGGGCAGCGTGGCGGAGGTGGAGACGAAGTGGAACGCCTTGCCGCGGCCCCGCGAGGCCAGCCGCAGCGCCTCGTGCGTGCCGACCACGTTGGGGCCGGTGTAGTCGTCGAGCGGTCGCATCCAGTCCACCAGGGCGCCGGAGTGGCAGACGGCGTCCACCTGCTCGGCCAGGTCGTCGAAGTCCTCCTCGGACAGGCCGAACAGCGGCCTCGTGAGGTCACCGACGACCGGGTTGAGGAGCGGCGCGTACTCCTCCTGCCACAGGCCGTAGCCGTCGAGTGAGCCGACCAGGCGGTCCATGCCCTGGCGGGCGTCGTCCGCCCGCACCAGGCAGTACGCGACCACCTCGGACGCGAGCAGCTCGTGCAGCAGATACGCCCCGACGAACCCGGTGGCGCCGGTGACGAAGACCGCCTCAGGACGGACCGGCGCCGCGGCCGCGTTGTCGAAACGCAGCTCGGGGTCGAGGCATCCCTTGCGGGCCGTGGAGAGGTCGATGCCCGTGGCACCGGCCGCCTCCGTGGCCGTCGGGGCTGCGGCCGCCGCGGGCGCCGTTTCGAGCCCTGCCTCAAGGAGCTTGTCCAGGAGGAAGCCGGCGAGCGAGGTCAGGTTGGGGTGGTCGAAGGCGATCTTCGCGGGGAGGGCGAGCCCGGTCAGGTCCGCGAGCTGGTTGCGCATGAGCACCGCGGTCAGCGAGTCGATGCCGATGTCCTGGAGCGACACACTGACGTCGACGGCCTCCGGCGAGGCGAAGCCCAGCGTCTTGGCGACCTCCGCGCGCACCACGCCCAGCACCACGTCCGGATACTCCTGCGGCGCGGCCTCACTCAGGAGTTTGCGCAGATCCGCCGCGCCGCCCGCCCCCGCGCGCTTGCCGGAGCCGCCACTGAGCAGCGACCGGAACAGCGGCGGTATGCCGCCGCGGCTCTCGTAGTAATGCTGTACGCGGTTGAGGTCGAGCGCGGCGGACATGGTCAGCGCGCGGCCGCTCTTGACCGCCAGCTCGACAAGTTCCAGGCCCTCGTCCGGGGCCAGCCGGTCCAGGCCGAGCTGCGCGAAGCGGGCCCGGTCGAACTCGCTGAGCCCGGCCGCCATGCCGGCCCCCTCCCAGGGGCCGAACGCCACCGAGGTGGCCGGCAGGCCCTTGGCCCGGCGCAGATGGGCGAGCACGTCGAGGAAGGCGTTGGCCGCGGCGTAGTTGCCCTGGCCGGGCGCCCCCATGACGCTCGCGATGGAGGAGAACATCAGGAAGAAGTCCAGCTCCATGTCCCGTGTCAGCTCGTGCAGATGCCACGCCCCGTCCACCTTGGGCACGAAGACGGCGTCGAACCGCTCCGGTGTCAGGTCGGTCAGGGCGCCGTCGTCCAGCACACCGGCCGCGTGGACCACGCCGCGCAGCGGACGTTCGTCCCCGAACAGCGCCATCACCGCGGCGACTTCGTCGCGTACGCCCGCGTCGCACGCCATCACGATGACCGTGACACCCCGCTCGGCGAACTCCGCCACCAGGGCCTCGGCGCCCGGGGTGTCCATCCCCCGGCGTGAGGTCAGCACCAGATCGCGTACGCCGTGGGTGTCGGCGAGCCACCCGGCGACGCGTCGCCCGAGGTCGCCCGCGCCACCCGTGACCAGCACAGCGCCGTTTGCCCCGACGAAGTGACGTTGCCGCGCCGGGACCAGGACCACCTTGCCCACGTGCCGGGCCTGGGCGATGAAGCGCAGCCCGTCGGAGGTGTGCGTCATGGGGAAGGCGCGCAGCGGCAGCGGCACCAGCTTGCCCCGGCCGAACAGCTCGGCGATGGAGACCAGCATCCGCTGGATGAGGTCGGGGCCCGCCTCCGGCAGGTTGTAGACGGTGTACGTGACACCCGGGTGGCTCCGGTCGATGGCGGCCTGCTCGCGCACATCGATCTTGCCCATTTCCAGGAACCGTCCGCCGTCGCCCAGCAGGGCGAGACTGGCGTCGATGAACTCGGTGGCCAGGGAGTTCAGGACGACATCGAACCTTCCGCGCGGGTTGGCGTCGCCGTCCCCGCGCTCACCCCCGTCGCCGTCGCTCCGGCCGAAGTGCTCGACGAAGCCCAGGTCGCGCGAGGACGCCATATGGGCGTCGTTCAGGCTGAGTTGGCGCAGCGCGGGCCACTTGGGTTCGCTCGCGGTGCCGTACACCTCGGCGCCGTGAAGCTGCGCCAGCTGCACCGCCGCCATGCCCACGCCGCCGGCCGCGGCGTGGATCAGGACCCGCTCGCCCGCCCGCAGACCGCCCAGCTCGTGCAGGCCGTACCAGGCGGTGAGGAAGGTCATCGGAATGGTGGCGGCCTCCTCGAAGGTGAGGTGCTCGGGCATGCGCACCACTTGGCGCGCGTCCGTGACGACCTCGGAGGCGAAGGAGCCGCGGGCCAGACCGAGCACCGCGTCGCCCACCTTCACCTGGTCGACACGGGCGCCGACCTCGGTGACCACACCCGCGAACTCCAGGCCGAACGCCGGGATCTCCACCATGCCGAGCGCGTTGAGGACGTCGAGGAAGTTGACCCCCGAGGCCCGCACCTCCGCGCGGATCTCACCCGACGCGATGGCACGCTCCGGCAGCGGCCTGACCTTCAGCGGCTCGTCCAGCCGGCCCTTGGCGGCGATCTCCAACTGCCAGCGGCCCTCCGCCGGAAGCTCCAGATCGCGGGCCGAGCCCACCCGCAGCAGCTGCGGCACCAGGACCTCGCCGTGGCGCAGCGCGCACTCCGGTTCGGCCTCCAGCATCAACGCGGCGGGCAGCGCCGCACGGTCCGCCTCGCCCTCGCCGAGGTCGATCAGGCGCAGTGCCAGCTCGGGGTGTTCATTGCGGGCCGTCCGCATCAGACCCCACAGGGGGCCGGCGCCCAGACCGGACACCATGTCGTCGGCGCCGGTGCCGACCGCGTGCCGTGTCACCCAGACCAGCGGGGTACGGAACTCCGTCTGCACCGCTTCCTGGAGCTGCGCAAGCCCCTCGGCGGCGAACGCGTGGGCCTGTGACGGCACATCGGCATCCGAGTCCCACAGGCACACCAGCCCGTCGAGGTCCTCGGCGTCCGCCGGCTCCCGGACCTTGATGACCTGGATGCCGGCCCGGGCGAGCAGGGTCTTGACCTCGCGTTCCCACGTGACGTTCCCGGCCGGGGCCATCATGCCCCAGGAGCCGCCCAGTTCGAGGCCGGCGGTGTCCACGGGCTTCCAGCCGACGTCGAACTGGAAGCGGTCCACACCCGCGGCGGCGAGACGGCGCAACACCGCCCGGTCCACCCGCCGCGCGTGCAGCCGGTGCAGCCGTCCGACGGGGGTGCCATCACCGTCGTGGATGTCGAGCGAGGCCCAGAACTCGCCGTCGCCCAGCTCGAATTCGGCGACCCGCACCCAGATCTCCGACAGGCCCTTGACCCGCAGCGACAGACGCTCGGCCTCGAACGGCACGAACAGGTCGTCGCCGCTGCGGTTCTGCAGCCGCTGGGTCAGCAGCAATGAGTGCATGGCCGAGTCGAGCAGGGCCGGGTGCAGTACGTAGCCTCCGGCGGACTGTTCCGCGTCCTCCGGCAGCGCGGCCCGCGCCCACACCTGCCCGCCGACGTGCCACGCCTCCTTGATGCCCTGGAAGGTCGGCCCGTAGCCGTAGCCGAGCGCGTCCAGGTCGCGGTAGAGGGCGGACGCGTCGAGAGGCTCGGCGCCCGGCGGCGGCACCGTCACCGAGGCGCCGGTGCCTTCCTGCGCGGGCGTGACGCGGCCCTCGGCGTGCAGCTGCCACGCGCCGTCCTCGCCCTCCGGCGCGCTGTAGACCTGGACGGGCCGGGCCTCCCCGATCTTCGGGCCCACCGTGACCTGCATCCGCACCGGCACCCCGGCCGCGAGTACGAGAGGCGAGGCGATGACCACGTCCGACAGGTCCCAGTCGCCCTCGTGCGCGGCGTCGCCCGCGGCCCGCATGGCCTCGAAGAACGCCGTGCCCGGCATCAGGACCGCGTCCATCACCCGGTGCTCCCGCACCCACACCGGCTGGTCGGCCGCCACCACGTTGGTGAACAGCGACAGGTCGGTGCCGGCGATCTCCACCCCGCCGCCGAGCAGCGCGTGCCCGGTGGCGCTGAGTCCGGCGCCGGTCTCGCGGGACACCGGCGGCTCGAACCAGAACCGCTCCCGCTGGAAGGCGTACGTCGGCAGAGCCACCCGGGCACCGCCGAACGGTGCGAAGTAGCCGGCCCAGTCGACCGGGACGCCCCGTACATGCAGCTCGGCCAGGCTCCGCTGGACCACCGACGCGCCGTCCTTGCCCGGGGTGCACGACGGCATCCACGACACCGGCCCGTCGTCGGCCAGGCAGGCCGCGCCCATCCCGGAAAGGACGGCCTGCGGGCCGAGCTCCAAGAACGTGTTGGCGCCCTCGCGGCGCAGGCTGCGCATGCCGTCGCTGAAGCGGACCGCTTGCCGCACCTGGCGGACCCAGTAGCCGGGCTGCTCCAGCTCGCCCGGCACCGTGCGCTCACCCGTGAGGCTGCTGACGAGGGGGATCGCGGCGGGGCTGAAGGTGACACCCTGCGCCACGGCACGGAACTCGTCGAGCATGGCGTCCATGTGGTGCGAGTGGAAGGCGTGGGACACCGTAAGGCGCTTGGCTCTGCGGCCCTGCTCCGTGAAGTGCGCGGTGATCGCCTCGACGGCATCGGTGTCGCCAGAAAGTACGGTCTGGGTCGGGGTGTTGAGCCCCGCGACGTCCAGTCTGCCGCGCAGTCCGAGAGCGTCGAGGGCGGCCTGCGCCTCCTCGCCCGTAACCTCCAGTGACACCATCGCGCCGTCGCGTGCGGGCAGCGCCTGCATCAGACGGCCGCGGGCCGCGACCAGGCGACAGGCGTCGTCCAGGTCGAACACTCCCGCCACATGGGCGGCGGCGAGCTCACCGATGCTGTGCCCGAGCAGCAGCTCGGGACGCACACCCCAGCTCTCCCACAGCCGCCACAGCGCCACCTGGAGCGCGAACAGGGCGGGCTGCGTGAAGTCGGTACGGTGCAGCAGCGCCTCCCGCGCACTGCCCGGCGCGGCCCACATCACGTCAAGGAGGGGCTGCTCCAGGCCGGTGAAGCGGGCGGCGACCTCGTCGAGCGTCTCGCGGAAGACCGGGTGGACGTCGTAGATGTCCTTGCCCATACCGGGCACCTGGCTGCCCTGGCCCGTGAAGAGCAGGGCGAGCCGCGGCTCCTCCGCGTGGTTGCCGGTACGCACCGAATCCGCGGGCAGCTCGCCGGTGCGGGCGAACGAGGCCAGCTTGTCGAGGAGTTCGGCCTTGTCCTTGACGGCGAGCACCAGCCGACGGCGGAAGTGGCTGCGCGTGGTCGCGAGGGAGCGGGCCACATCGCCGAGGCGGTCCTGGATGTTCATGCCCATGTGCAGATGCAGGTTCTCCACCTGCTGGCGCAGGGCGGCGTCGCTGTGGCCGGACACCACGAACGGCACGGTGGGCGGCAGCGGCGCGGGCGCCGCCCCCTCGGCGGGTCGTGCGGTCTGGCGCGGTGGCTCCTCCACGATCACATGGGCGTTGGTGCCGCCGATACCGAACGAGCTGACGCCCGCGCGGCGCGGCACGTCCTTCGCCGGCCACGGCCGCTGTTCCCGGACCAGCGCCATGCCGGCGCCCGCCCAGTCCACGGCCGGAGTCGGCTCGGCCACGTGCAGCGTCTGGGGGAGCGTGTCGTGGCGCATGGCCAGAACGACCTTCATCACCCCGGCCAGGCCGGCGGCGGCCTGCGTGTGGCCGAGGTTGGACTTGGCCGAACCGACCCACAGCGGCGTCTCGTCGGAGTGGCTGCTGCCGAAGACCTCCGCGAGGGCGGTGCCCTCGATGGGGTCGCCCAGCTTGGTGCCGGTGCCGTGCGCCTCCAGATAGTCGATGTCGTCGGGCTGGAGCCCCGACGCGGCCAGGGCGGCCCGTATCACGCGCTGCTGCGCGGGGCCGCTGGGCGTGGTCAGGCTCGCGGCGTGCCCGTCGTGGTTGACGGCGGTGCCGCGCAGCACGGCCAGGACGGGGTCGCCGTCGCGCTGGGCGTCGGAGAGCCGCTTGAGAACGACCGCGGCGGAGCCCTCGCTCCAGCCGGTGCCGTCGGTGTCGGAGGAGAACGACCGGCAGCGGCCGTCCGCCGACATACCGTGCAGGCGGCTGAACTCGACGTGCAGTTCGGGCGTCAGCATCAAGCTCACACCGGCCGACACCGCCAGATCGCACTCGCCGTTGCGCAGCGCGTTGCACGCCAGGTGGGTGGTGACCAGGGATGAGGAGCAGGCCGTGTCCAGGGTGAGGGTGGGGCCTTCGAGGCCGAACACGTACGACACGCGCCCCGACATCGTGCCGCCCGCGGAACCGGGGCCCACATAGCCGTCGAGATCGGTGAGGGTGCCGGCCATGGTGAGCCCGTACTCGTGGTACGCCGAGCTCTTGCCGACGCCGATGAACGCACCGGTCCGGCTGCCGCGCAGCTGGTCCAGGGTGTAGCCGGCCCGCTCGAACGCCTCCCAGGTGGTCTCCAGGACCATGCGCTGCATGGGTTCGAGGGAGCGGGCCTCACGCGGTGAGATCCCGAAGAAGGGGGCGTCGAAGAGGTCGATGGGTCCGACGAACCCGCCCCGGCTGCAGTACGAGGTGCCGGGCACCTCCGGGTCGGGGTTGTACAGGGCCTCGGCGTCCCAGCGGTCCTTCGGGACCTCGACGATGCCGTCCCCACCGCGCTCCAGCAACTCCCAGTATTCCTCAGGGGTGTTGGCGTCGCCGGGGAGGCGGCAGGCCATGCCGATGACGGCGATGGGCTCGTCCTGGTCGGCGCGCCGGCGGTCGGGCACGATCGTGCGGCTCGCCTTCGTCTCACCGGCCAGATAGGTGGCGAGGGACTTCACGGTGAAGTGCTCGAAGAGTTTGGCGCCGAAGACCGGCCGTCCGAGGAGCTCTTCGAGGCGCGTCTGGACGCGGACGACGCGCAGTGAGTTGCCGCCGATCTCGAAGAAGTTCTGGTTCACGCCGATCCGGTCGTGGCCGAGCACCTCGGCCCACACGGCCATGATGTCCCGCTCCAGCTCGGTGGCGGGTTTGGCCGCGGCGTCGACCTCGACCACCGGGTCGGGCAGCGCGTTCTCGTCGATCTTGCCGTTGGGGGTCAGCGGAAGGTCGTCCAGCTCCACGATGAACGCCGGCACCATGTACTCCGGCAGCCGCTCGGCCAGCCAGGGCCGCAGCACCCGGTTCAGCGGGGCCTTGACCGGCTCACCCACCGCAGGTGTGTTGGCGTACGCACCCAGCGCGTCACGGTCCCTGGCCTCGGCGGGGCGGGGGCTCAGGTCGGGTCTCTGGCCCGGCCGCCAGAACAGGGCGTCGCACGTCCAGGGGGAGCCGGAGCGCCCGGGCAGCAACGCCAGCTCCAGGCCTGCCTCTTGGGCGGCGGCGGCCAGATCGGCGGGATCGGCCCAGGACATGGGGACCGGGGCGGCCGCGCCCATGAGCGCCAGGGCCGGGGCGACCCGGCCGCACACCTCGGCGAGGCGGCCGTTGGGGACGTTGTTCAGGCGGAGCGGGGCGTCACCGAGGGAGCCCAGCTCGGCGCGGAGCGCGGCCGCGTCGAAGCCGGCGGCCGGCCACTCCTTCTCCGTGGCCGGTGCGGCGCTCGGCGTGTCCTCGCCGATGTGCAGGGTGACGTCATAGCGGTAGCGCGTCATCTCGTTGACGTAGCGGCCCTCGCGCAGGGTGATGTCGACACGGGTGATCGCCGGGAACAGGTGGGGCAGGTTCGCGAAGTAGTCGCGGCTGAGCACCAGTTCGCGCTCCGCGCGCATCCCGCGCTCGGTGCGCCGGGCCAGTTTCTCGGCGGTGATACCGCCGGTCTCACCGTCCGCGCGGAAGTCCGCCACATCGGCGTGGAAGACGTCGAGCGTCGACAGATCGCGTACGTCACCGAGGAAGACACGTCCGTTGGTGACGGCCTTGGTCGCCCATGCGAGGACCGACGTCAGGTAGTCGACGCTGGGGAAGTACTGGGCCACCGAGTTGACGACCACGGTGTCGAAGGCGCCGTCGGCCACCTCGGGCAGGGCGTGGGCGGCGCGCTGTTCACAGGTCACCTGCGGCAGGGAGGCCGCGTGCCGCCGGATCATGTCGACGGCCGCGGCTGAGGCGTCCACGGCATGGTAGGTGCGGCAGTGCGGTGCCAGACCGAACAGCATCAGACCGCTGCCGGAGCCGATCTCGAAGACGTTCTCCGGCGCGTAGGAGAGGATCCGCCGCACCGAGCTCTGCTGCCAGTCGCGCATCTCGCCGTTGGAGAAGGGGAGCCCATCGTAACTGGTGCGCCAGCCCGCCAAGTTGAACGTGGCGTCGGCGGAGGCGGGTTCGGAGCCGGAGGGTGCGCTCTCGCCGTCGGCTCCGTAGGCGCGGTCCCAGGCTGCGGCCCATTCGGCCAGAGCTGCGCCCTGGTCCACGGGGGCGGGATCCGCGGCGCCGGCCGTGGAGCGGACGCAGTAGGCGACCAGGTGCTCGTCGCGGCCCACCACGACGGCGCGGCGGACCGACTCATGACGGCTGACCGCCGCCTCCACGTCCGCCAACTCGATGCGGTGGCCGCGCAGTTTGACCTGCCGGTCGTTGCGCCCGAGGAGGGCCAGCCGGCCGGGTGCGACGAAGCGCGCCAGGTCGCCGGTGCGGTAGAGCGAGCCGGGCCCGAAGGGATTGTCCGCGAAGCGCAGTCGTGTCTGCTCGGGGTCGTCGCGATAGCCGCGGGCCACCCCCGCGCCGCCGACGCACAGTTCACCGGGGAAGCCGAGTGGTACCGGCGCGAGGTTCTCGTCCAGGACGTAGACCTGCGTGTGGTCGATCGGGGTGCCGATGACGATGTTCCGCTCCTCGGCGCGGGCCGCCACCTCCCACGCCGTGGACCACACGGTGGTCTCGGTGGGGCCGTACATGTTCCACACCGAGGGCGCGTCCGAGGTGGCGAGCAACCGGTCGGCGAGATCGCGGGAGAGTGCCTCGCCGCCACAGAGGATCTTCTTCAGTGTCGTGGTGCCCTGCCAGCCGCCTTCCAGCAGCAGCTCCCAGGTGGCGGGGGTGCCCTGCATCATGGTGATCGCGTGCCGTTCGAGGAGCCCGCTCAGCGCCTTGGCGTCGAGGGTTTCCTGGGCCTGCGCGATGACGGTGGTCGCGCCGCTGAGCAGCGGCAGGAACAACTCCAGTACGGAGATGTCGAAGGACACCGTGGTGACGGCGAGGAGCCGGTCATCGGCGGCGCACCCCGGACTCCGGCGCATGGCCGCCAGGAACGTGACGAGGGATCCGTGGGTGATCTCGACGCCCTTGGGGCGGCCCGTCGAGCCCGAGGTGTAGATCACGTACGCCAGATCGTCGGCGCCCACCTCGACCGCGAGGCTGTCCCCGGCGCTCTGCCCGGCGCCCGCGTCGACGCTCACGCAGCGGGCTTCCCAGGCGGCGAGGGCGGTGGGCGTGGCGACCGGGGTGACGATGAGCCTGGGCTCGGCGTCCTCGATCATCTGGCGGATGCGCTCCGCAGGGAACCTGGGGTCGACGGGGACGTAGGCCGCGCCCGTCTTCAGGACCGCGAGGAGGGCGACGACGAGGTCGATCGAGCGGTCGAGGGCCACGCCCACCAAGTCGCCCCGGTTCACGCCTCGTTCGCTCAGGGTGTGGGCGAGCCGGTTGGCGCGGGTGTTGAGCTCGGCGTAGGTGAGGCTTTCGTCCGCGCAGACCAGCGCGGTGGCCACGGCGTGGGCGAGCGCGACTTCCTCGAAGAGCCGGTGCAGGCCGTGCTCGGGGCGGACGACGGCGCCGGACGCGTCGTTGAACTCCTCGACGAGGAGCGCCCGTTCGTCCGTACCGAGCAGGTCGACGTCGGCCGGCACGAGCTCGGTGGCGGCGGCGAGACGGGCGCACCATGCGGCGAACTGGCCGGCCAGCCGGGTGACGTCCTCGGCCGCCAGCCGCGCATCGTGGTGGAAGGTGACGAGCGCGCCGTCCCCGGATGCGTCCTGCTCGACGTGGAGCTCCAGCCTGGGACGGCGGCCGCCGTGTTCGGCGGAGCCGTGGCCGCCGGTGTCGTGGTCGGTGTCACGGTCGCCCCAGGAGATCAGGACGTCCGGTATGAGCGCGCCGCTGTTCCAGCGTTCGCGGAGCGTGTCGTCCCGGCCCACCGCGTCGCGGCGGATCCATCCGCGGTCCTGGCCGCGGGTGAACTCCTCGCGCACGGCCCGCAGGTTCTCCGTGACCGTCGCGTCGGCGTCGACCCGGCACGGCAGCGGCAGCCACGCGCTGAACAGGGCCCGGTGCGCCGTGTCAACACCCGTCCGGGGAGCGGTCATTGCGAGGTGGATGTCCCGCTGACCGGTCGCGCGCCCGAGGAAGAGCCCGAGTGCACCGGCCAGTTGGGCTGCGGTGGCCGCCGAGGTGTCCGGGCCGGTGTCGTCGCTCAGGGGCGGCACGGGGCAGCGTACGAGCACGGGATCGGGCCGCCCGCTCGCGACGGGGGAGTCCGCGGTGTCCGGGTAGGGCAGCCGGCAGGGGTGGTCGCCGGCCTCGATCAGACGTGTACGCCAGCGGTTGGCGGCCTGGGAGGCCTGGAGGCCCGCCTCGGTGAGCCGCGCGCTCGCGCCCTCAGCGGGGACATCCAGAACGGATCCGGCCGCAACCCCCATGACCGCGGCGGCAGTTGACGGAGTGAGCTCCTCGCCCTCCAGGGTGCACAGGCGGGTCAGGGCGATGCTTGCGGCACCCGTGGCCACCCGCAGGCCCGACGCGTCGTCGCAGGAGAGGACCGTGCCGGGAGCGGCAGCCGTGTCATCGGATGCGGCGCTCTCGACGCGGGCCTCACGGACGGCGTACACGTGGCCGCCGGAAGTAATCTTGGGCCACACCAGCGGGCTTGCGAACGGGCCGTAGTCGGTGGCCCGGACGAGGGCCGCGACGCGGTGCGCCGGACGGCTCCAGTCGATCAGGCCCTCTGCGGGGAACTGGGAGTGCCGCGAGAAGTAACGGCGCGCCGACGTGTCCTGCGGGGTCGCCGTCTCGCGGCCCTCCGCGATCTCGTCGAGCAGCACGGCCAGGCCGGCCACCGCCGCCTCGTCGCACTTCAGACCCAGCGACAGTGCGGTGTCCTCGGGGTCGATGGTCACCGGAACACGGCCGATGACCGCACCGCCGTCGACCGTCTCGGCCATACGGTGCCAGGTGATGCCGTACTCCCGCGCCTCCTCCGCGATGGCCCAGGACGGTGTGTGCAGGCCGGAGTAGGCGGGAAGCGGGCCGTAGTGGTAGTTGACGGCGCCTCGCTCCGCGCAGCTCAGCAGCGCTTCGGGCACCACCGCGTAGTTGCCGACGCTCAGCAGGAGGTCGCAGGAGAGCTGTGGTGCGCGGGTGACGGCCTCGGCATGCGTGTGCTGTGCGATGCCCGCCTTGACCGCCCAGGACCGGGCGGTGGCGTCCCCCGTCACCACGGCCGTGATGCGGTGACCTTTCGCCAGGAGTATCTCGCCGCAGCGGACGAGCACGCTCCCGCCACCGATCAGGACGGAACTCAAAGAAGTCAAAGCCATGTCTCCCCCGTGATGACCCTTGGCGCGATCACGAGCGCCAACCGTCCCGGGGCAGGCGGCATAGGCGCCCGAGCCGGCCCGATGACGAGGCCCCCAAGCGCCGGATCCCAGCGCGCGTACAGGGGTGGAGCCCCCGTGCGCCCGTGCCGATTCCCCCGAGATCGAGCGGCGTCGACCCACGCGCCGCCGTGCAGGCGTGAGGTGTTCGCGTTGTCAGGATTGCCAGTACGCCAAGTGCTGAACTGCCGAAGTCGCAGGTGCTGTTGTGCAGAAACGCTGTCGTGCAGGCGTGCGCAAGTACCGGATTGCAGAGGTGGTTCGTCAGATGGCCAGGGGCGGTGAACTCCCACGTCGTCACCCGCTCCACCAGGCGCCCCGCCCCATCATTGGCCTGCCGCGAGAGCCACCGCAAGGCATGGCGGTAAAGATCTTCGAGTGAATGCCGAGTGATGGTCGTCACATGTAGTGGTCACACAATTCACTCCGCTCCTTCACGGCATACGGGCACACTTGCTTCGGCCGCGCCGGTGCAACCAGCCTGCCCGAGCGCGGAGTTGGGTTGCGGGCCGGTACGACGACGTACACCAACCGAGGGGACCGGTATGCCCGACGAGTCGGCTGAGCCCAAAGGCAGCACGCGGGAGGTCGACCCGGCCCGTGTCCTCGCCCTGTGCAGCGGCGCCAGCTTCATGGCCTTCCTCGATCTCTCGATCATCAGCATCGCCTTCCCGGACATCCTGGACGACTTCCCGAGCGCGTCGCTCAACACCATGACGTGGGTGCTGAGCGGCTACACCATCCTGCTGGCGGCCGTGCTCACACCCGCCGGAAGGATCGCCGACAGCATCGGCAGGCGCACCGTCTTCCTCTGGTCCCTGGCCGCCTTCACGGCCGCCTCACTCGTCTGCGCCGTGGCGCCGTCCATCTGGTGGCTCATCGCGGCGCGGGTCGTCCAGGGCGCGGCGGCCGGTGGCATGATCCCCGCCGCGCTCGGCCTGATCCTCGCCACGACACCGCGGGAGCGCATCGCGCGGGCGGTCGGCACCTGGTCCGCGGTGGCGGGCTTCTCCGCCGTCATCGGACCGGCCGCGGGCGGTCTCCTGCTGCGCGCCTTCGGGTGGCGCTCGGTGTTCTACATCAACCTGCCGCTGTGCGGCGCGATGCTGATCGCCGCCGTGGTGATCCTGCCGAAGCAGCGGTGGCTCGGCACCGGGGACCGGTTGCCGGACGCGGTCGGCAGCATCGCGCTGGCCCTGGGCATCGGCGGCGTGGTGAGCGCGCTCACCGAGGGGGACACCTGGGGCTGGACGGACGCCCGCACCATCGGGCTCGGTCTCGTCGGCCTCGCACTCGTCGCGGTGACCGTGCTGCGCTCGCGCACCCACCCGGCGCCGGCGCTGGAGATGGCCGTGTGGCGCAGCCCCGTCTTCCGCACCGCCAATGTGGGCCTCGGCCTTCTCAACATGACGATGTTCGCGTGGATGCTGGCAGCCCCGCTGTTCGCCGCCGACATCTGGCACTGGTCGGTCCTCAAGACGGCCGGGGCCCTGAGCGTCGGCGCCGTCTCCTCGATGGCCGGCTCGCTCGCCGCCGGCCGGCTCACCCGGCCGGCGACCCAGGTGAAGGTGACGGTGCTCGGCGCACTGTCCTTCACGGGCAGCAACGCGATCTGGGCCTCCGGCCTCTTCGGCGCGACGCCCAACTTCCTGGGCGGCTGGCTCCCCGCCGCGATCCTCGGCGGCGGCGGGCTCGGCCTCGCCATCACCTGCATGTCGTCGCTCGCGGCGGGGACGGTGCCGCCGGCCAAGTTCGCGGGTGGCCTCGGTATGACACTGACGGTGCGACAGGTCGGTGGTTCGGTCGGCGTCGCGGGCTTCGCCTCGATCATGGCCGCTGGTTCGACGCCCGGCGGCATCGCCTCGTTCCACCACGTCTATGTCGCCGCGATGGTTGTCAACATCGTGTGCGCGGCCGTGGTGTGCACGATGCTCCTCGTACTCCGGCCGAAGCCCGCGCCGGCGACCGCGGGTCCGGCGCAGGCGCAGGCCCCGCAGGACCGGGGGGCCACGCCGGCGCCGTGACGGCTGCGCCCCAACTGGCTCCATTGACGCTGGTGTTGTGGCCCGCCAAGGGCACAGGAGAGGCCCCCTGAGTGCGGCGTGTGATGGCCGCGCCCAGGGGGCCCTGTCGATCCTTGGTGCGATGTGCGATGTGTGATGGCCGCGCCCGGGGGCCTCGGTGTTGGGGCGGCATCCCTCGGCCGAGGTACCGCGTGCCGCGGCCACCCGTCAGGCGGACGGCGCGCGGATCGGCAGATGGGCCGTCAGGCGGACGGGGCCTGGACCGCCAGAGTGGCGGGCGTCAGGCGGACGGTACGCGGATCAGCAGGGCGTCGCCCTGCCCGCCGCCGCCGCACAGCGCCGCAACGCCGAGACCGCCGCCGCGGCGGCGCAGCTCGTACGCGAGGTGGACGACGAGTCGCGCGCCGGAAGCGCCGATCGGGTGGCCCAGTGCGATGGCCCCGCCGTCGACGTTCACGATGTCGGGGCTGAGGCCCAGCTGCTCGGTGGAGACGATGCCGACGGCGGAGAACGCCTCGTTGATCTCCACCAGGTCCAGATCGGAGACGTCCAGCTTGGCCTTGGTCAGCGCCGCCCTGATCGCGTTCGAGGGCTGCTCGTGCAGGCTCGCGTCCGGCCCCGCCACCGCACCGTGGGCGCCGATCTCGGCGATCCAGGACAGGCCCAGCTCCTCGGCCTTGGCCTTGCTCGCCACGACCACGGCCGCCGCGCCGTCGGAGATCTGGGACGCCGTGCCCGCCGTGATGGTGCCGTCGGCGCTGTACACGGGACGCAGCTTGGCCAGGACGTCCGCCGTGGTGTCGGGGCGGACCCCCTCATCGGTGTCGCACACCACGGGGTCGCCCTTGCGCTGCGGGACCGTCACCGGCGCCATCTCGTCGGCGAACCGTCCGGCCGCCGCCGCGGCCGCGGCCCGCTGGTGCGAGGCGGCGGCGAAGGCGTCCTGCTTCTCCCGGGTCACCCCGGCGTAGCGGCTGTTGTACTTCTCGGTCGAGACGCCCATGCCCACCTGGTCGAACGGGCAGAACAGACCGTCGTGGATCATGTGGTCGATCATCTGCACGTCACCGGCCTTGAACCCCGCGCGTGACTGGGGAAGCACATGCGGAGCCTGCGACATGGACTCCTGACCGCCCGCCACCACCAGGTCGAACTCGCCGGCCCTGATCAGCTGGTCGGCCAGCGCGATGGAGTCGATACCGGAGAGGCACACCTTGTTGACGGTCAGCGCCGGGACGCTCATCGGGATGCCCGCGGCCACGGCGGCCTGACGGGCCGGGATCTGCCCGGCGCCCGCGGTGAGGACCTGCCCCATGATCGTGTACTCCACCTGCTCGGGCGCCACCCCGGCCTTCTCCAGGGCCGCCCTGATCGCGATGGCTCCGAGCTGAGCACCGGAGAAGTCCTTCAGAGCCCCGAGCAGGCGACCGGTGGGGGTACGGGCCCCAGCCAGGATGACGGAACCGGACACGATGTCCTCCGTGAGTAGAAGTTGTGGACCACAACACGGCTACATTACCCACGAGTTGGGCCGCTGAAGTGCACGCTTCGGCGGTGTGAGCGAGGGCACAGCCGAACGGCCGAGCGGCGCCGTTTCCAGGCTCCGGAGTCTCCACCTGCCGAACGGAGGACGGGCTCAGGTGTTTGTTCGTGCACATGTGCCCGTGGGGCGAGGGTGGTGCCCCGACCTATAGTCGCCACTGTCCGTCGGGTCGGCATCGAGGGAGGCCCCGCATGGCCAGTGCGTTTCAGGTGCGGAAACTCACGGGGATGTTCGCCGCGTTCGACGCGGACGGCGACGGTTGCCTGTGCGAAGACGATTTCACCGCGCTGGTGGCCCGATGGCGCGGGATGCCCGCCGTGGCCGCCGGTTCGGAGCTGCACGGGCGGGTCGAGGCGCTTCTGATGGGCTGGTGGGCGGCGCTCCTCGACGCCGGGAACGGCAAGGGTGACGGCCGGGTCGGCATGGCGGACTTCCTCAGCCTCGTCGACGAGTTGCCCGCCCGAGTCGCCGACGTCACCGCGACCGCCGATACCCTCTTCGACGCGGTCGACGCCAACGGCGACGGCCGTATCTCCGCCGGCGAACACCGCACGCTCGTCGAGACCTGGAACGGTCGGCCCGTGGACACGGCAGGCGTGTTCGAGCGGCTCGACCTGAACGGCGACGGTCACCTCAGCCGCGAGGAGTTCGCCCTCCTGTGGCGCCAGTTCTGGCTCAGCGACGACCCGGCGGAACCGGGCAACTGGCTCTGCGGCCGGATCCCGGCCCTGTAGCCCGCGGTTCGGGGACGGTTCGGCTGCGCGTTGCGGTCCGCGGTCTGGGGCCGGTCGGACCGCGCGTTGTAGCCGACGGCTGGCGGCGGGTTGGACCGCGCGTTCGTGGTCGGGGCGTGAATGGCAAGGTATTGAGAGCGCGTACCTGCCCACCCTTGGAGGCCCGACATGGCTGTCATTCACCAAACCGTCCTGAGCCCGACCAAGTTGGAGCTGCTGAACTCCTGGCTTCCCTCCCGCCCGTGGTACCGCGGCGCGGCCACCCCGGAGCTGTCCAAAGCCGGGGGCTTCCGGCTCGACGACCCTCAGGGCGAAGTGGGGATCGAGTTCATCGTCGTGACCGACGGCTCCGGTCCCGCGGCGACCGCCTACCTGGTGCCGCTCAGCTACCGTGGCGCGCCGCTCGACGGGGCCGGCCATGCCCTCGTCGGCACGATGGAGCACGGTGTGCTGGGGCGGCGCTGGGCCTACGACGCGTGTCACGACCCGGTGGCGGTCGCCCAGTTGATCGCGCTGATCGAGGGCCGGGCCCAGGCCCAGGACCAGAACACGAGCGATGTGCCCGACCACGACGTCATGTGCTCCTTCACCGGTGACGGCCCGGCCTTGGCCGCCGCCCCCACCGCCGTGGACGACCCGGAGGGCACCGCGCTGACCGCCCCGCAGGGCACGGCGCTCCTCCGCCTGCACCGAATCCTGCACCCGGCTCAGGAGGGCTTGCTCCCTGTCCCGCAGGGCGCGACCGGCCACGTCTCCGGGCCCTGGCAGACACCGGAAGGCACTGCTGCTCACGGCCTCTTCGCCGCCCTGTACGTCAACCCGCCGGCCTAGCGACCTCGTCTACCCTCAAGTCTCCGTACATACGCAGCCGCAGGGGGAAGACTCGTGACCGATGACCAGGGCGGGGTGGTCCTGTACTGGCGCCCCCTGTGCGCCTACTGCATCAGACTCCGTCTGCGGCTGCTCTTCACACCGCTCCAGTACGTCAAGGTCAACATCTGGCGGAACCCCGAGGCGGCCGCGTTCGTCCGGTCAGTCGCGGACGGGAACGAGACCGTGCCCACGGTGACGGTGACCGGGCGCCCGATGGTGAACCCGTCGAAGAGGGAGCTGCTCGCGGCGGTCGCGGCCCACTCCCCGGGTTCGATGTCCCGGGTCGGGCGGGCGTCCGGGGACGCTTCCGGCTGAGCGCGGCGCCCGTGCGGGTGCGCTGGGATTCGCCGCGCCGCAGTAGTACGGGCACCGACACCCCGCTCGAACGTCGTGTCCGAAAGTCGCCGGTGATGAGCGCGGGAACCACGCATCGTGGAGGGCGGACACCACCCGGCACGCCCGCTTTCCACGCGTGCATCCCGCGCGCGGGCTGCGTTTGAGGACGCGCTCGGGGCCGCCGTCCCTGGCGTTCCGTCGTCTTGGGCGTTCCGTCGTCCTGGGCGGGCAGGGGGCCCGGTCGCGCGCCGGCCTCCGCGGGGTGCCGTACCGCAAGGGAGCCAGCACCAATGATGACCACCGCTACTGCGACCAACGCCGCTACCGCCACCGCCCGCACCCCTGTCGCCGAGCGTCCGGCCGCCGACGACTGGGGCGCTCTGGCCACCCAACTCGACGCACACGGGCATGCGTTGACCCGGCAGCTCCTCACCCCCGACGAGTGTGGCGAGATCGCCGCGCTGTACGACCGGGCCGAGCTGTTCCGCGCCACCATCGACATGGCCCGCTATCGCTTCGGCTCGGGTGAGTATCGCTACTTCACACACGAACTACCTCGCTCCGTCGAGGAGTTGCGCGCCGCCCTCTATCCGCTTCTGCTGCCCATCGCCCGTGACTGGGCCGGCCGGCTGGGCAAGCCCGCGCCCTGGCCCGACACGCTTCAGGAGTGGCTCGCGATGTGCCACGCGGCCGGCCAGAACCGCTCGGCACAGATCCTGCTGCGCTACGGACCGGGCGACTGGAACGCGCTGCACCGCGACGTCTTCGGCGACATGCTCTTCCCGCTCCAGGTCGTCATCGGCCTCGACGCCCCCGGCGTCGACTACACCGGAGGCGAGTTCCTGATGACCGAGCAGCGCCCGCGCGCCCAGACCCGCGGCTCGGCCACTGTCCTGCCCCAGGGCCACGGCCTGGTCTTCACCACCAGGGACCGGCCCGTCGCGAGCCGGCGCGGCTGGTCGAACGGGCCGATGCGCCACGGTGTGAGCCCCGTGCACTCAGGGTGGCGCCACACGCTTGGCCTCGTCTTCCACGACGCCGCGTGAAGCCGCGGAGCAGGCGCCGGGCGGGGCCGGTCCCCGCCTGGAACCGGCGGGCCGACTCCTGTGCGTGAGCCATCCGCCGCAGGCTCAGGAGCACCGGCTCGTAGAGCACCGTGAGCGCGACGGCCGCCTCGATCTGCCCGGCCGGGGTCGGCTGCTCCTCCACCATGTCCAGGTCAGTGGCGGCCAGTTGGGCCGCGAGCCGTCCGTATGGCAGCAGTCGCTCGCTGTCGTAGGGGTAGCCGAGCCGTACCAGCGCGGCGACCGCGTCGACGAGGCGCCGGCAGGCGGGGTCGGCCAGGCCCAGGCCGGGGCCGAAGGTCCAGCCGAGACGAACGGTGGCGCAGGCCCTCGCGGACTCTCGGGGGATGGGCAGAGCGGGCTGTTGGCGCTGCGGGGGCTGGGTGGCGGGCCCCGGGTGTACGGCGTCGTGCAGTACTGGGAATCACGCGAGAGGCTGCTTGCCTACGCCTGCGACCCGGTCGCGGCGCACCGCCCCGCGTGGGCGGCGTTCAACCGGCGGGTGCGCTCCGGCCAGGGCTCGGTGGGGATCTGGCACGAGACCTACATCGTCCCGGCCGGCTCGTACGAGTCGATCTACGTCGACATGCCGCCGGCCGGCCTTGGTGCGGCCTGGGGCGTCGAACCCGTGGGGCTGCGCGGGGAGCGGGCCGCGCAGCGACTGGCGAGCGGGACCGCTTAGAGGGTGGACCGGGGGGCCTCGGTGGCCTGCTGCTGGATGCGGATCATGTTGCCCGAGGGGTCCCGGAACGCGCAGTCGCGGGGGCCCCACGGCTGGTCGATGGGCTCCTGGAGAACCTCGGCACCCGAGGCCCGTACCTTCTCGAAGGTCGCGTCGAGATCGGCCGTCCTGAAGACGAGCGTCGGCAGGACACCCTTGACGAGGAGCTCCTGGAGGGCGTCGCCGTCGCTCTGGGACCGGCCGGCGTGCGGCTCCGACAGGACGATTTCGAGCCCCGGCTGGCTCGCGCTGCCGAGCGTCACCCAGCGGAAACCGCCCGATGCCACGTCGTTGCGGAGTTCAAGGCCCAGCGCGTCGCGGTAGAAACCGAGCGACTCGTCCGGGTCGTTGACGGTGACGTGGCAGTACTGAAGTGCGATGGTCATGCCGTCCACGTTAGGGGGCGGTGGTGTCGTCCGCGCCCCGAACCCGGGCCGGGGTGGTGCGCGTCGGGCGGGTGTGCAGCTTCGCCACGCACGGGGGCATCGCCGCCACCGCGCTGTGCTCGCGGCTGCGGTACGCGCTCGGCGTCTCGCCCACGATCTCCCGGAACCGTGAACTGAACGAGCCGAGCGAGGTACAGCCGACCGTCATGCACGCGTCGGTCACGCTCATCCCGCCCCGCAGCAGCGCCATGGCGCGCTCGATACGGCGGGTCATCAGGTAGCTGTACGGCGTCTCGCCGTAGACGGCACGGAAGCGGCGCGCGAAGTGCGCCGGCGACATGAGCGCGTGCCGGGCCATGGCCGGAACGTCGAGGGGCTTGGCGTACTCCCGGTCGATGAGATCCCGCGCGCGGCGCAGGTGCGCGAGGTTGGCGAGGTCTTCCGGGGTCATACGACCGACGCTACCACCGGGCCCCCTGGCCCTCTGGTCTCCGGGCTGCTGGGCTCCCGGCCCGCCCGGGCCCCCTGGCCCTCTGGTCTCCGGGCTGCTGGGCAGTAGGCGGGGGCCGGGGCTGCCGGCCCCCGCCTACTGCCCTCCCCTCGGCACCGGGTCGCCGGGCCGACCGACGCGTTCCCGTCAGGTCCGGCGTGACCGGCCGCGACGCCGGAGCCCGCCGCGCGGGGGCGGGTTCAGTGGCGGCTGTCCGGCAGCGGGGAGGGCAGCCGCGAGGGCGGGGCCTCGCGCTGGTGGGGGAAGGGGGGCGCGTCGGGCAGGTCGCGCTCGATGGAGATCGTCCGGGCCGGCGCCGGGATCGAGATGCCCTCGGCGCGGTAGCGGCGGTGCAGCCGCTTGATGAACTCGTGCTTGATCCGGTACTGGTTGCTGAACTCACCCACACCCAGGATCACCGTGAAGTTGATCCTGGAGTCGGCGAACGTGTGGAAACGTACGGCGGCCTCGTGTCCCGGCAGCGCCCCGGTGATGTCCGTCATCACGCTGTCCACGACCTCCAGAGTCACCCGCTCCACGTGTTCCAGGTCGCTGTCGTACCCGACGCCGACCTGCACGACGATCGTCAACTCCTGTTCCGGGCGTGTGTAGTTGGTCATGTTGGTGCGGGCCAGCCGGGCGTTGGGGATGATCACGAGGTTGTTCGACAGGTTGCGCACCACCGTGTTGCGCCAGTTGATGTCGACGACGTACCCCTCCTCGCCGCCGCTGAGCCGGATGTAGTCCCCGGGCTGGACGGTCTTCGAGGCGAGGATGTGCACCCCCGCGAAGAGGTTGGCCAGGGTGTCCTGGAGGGCGAGCGCCACCGCGAGGCCACCGACACCGAGCGCGGTCAGCAGCGGCGCTATGGAGACCCCGACGGTTTCCAGGGCCACCAGGATGCCCATCGCCACCACCACGACGCGCGTGATGTTCACGAAGATCGTGGCCGAGCCCGCCACGCCGGTCCGTGAGTGCGCCAGGGACTGTACGAGCCCCGCCACGACCCGGGCCGCGGTGAGGGTGGTGATGAGGATGATCAGGGCGGTCAGCGTGTGGTTCACGATGCCCGACACCCGGGTGGTCAGCGGCAGCTCCGCCGCGGCCGCCGCCGCGCCGGCGACCGTGGCCGCCCACGGAGCGATGGTGCGCAGGGCGTCGACGATGATGTCGTCGCCGGTCCATTTGGTCCTGAGCGCGTGTTTGCCCAGCCACCTCAGCACGATGCGCAGGAGCAGCCCGGCGGCGATGCCCGCGGCCATCGCTATGGAGGCCGCCACCCAGTCGTGCAGGACGACGCCTCGGTTCAACGCACACCCTCCGGGCGGCGAGGGAGCGGGGGCTGTGCGCAGGGCGCCGTCGATGGCCGTATGTGATGTGTCGTCACCTTGTCACCTGTCAGATCGTGCTGCCTGGAGCCTGGTTCGGAGAGCTGCCCCTGCGAACGGGCTGCCATCCTGCCCCATGGGAGGAGCGCCCCCGCAGCTGGGCGGGCGCTACCGAGGCCGACCGGTCACCGCCACAGCGGCGTCGGCCGTCCACCCGTCACACCGCGCGCCGCACACCACGCCCGCCGGGCGCCGGGCGCACACCGGGCCTCGCGCCCCACCAGCCACCCCCAGCCGTCCTACCAGCCACCCCGCGGTCCCTCCGGTCACCCCCCTGCCGCACGACCGCCACGGCCCGTGGAGGGAGGCATCAAACGCGGGGCGCGGCGGTATACCTACCAGTAGGGAACCGCCTGAACCGGCGGCCGACCGCCGGTTCCCGGTATCGTGGACGGTTCCCCTCCAGGGTGACGGGACCCATCAGGGTGGTGGGAGCCCCTCGGCGGGCAGGCCTGGTTCCGGGTGCGGTAGCCCGCGTCCGGCCGTGGCCCCGGTGAAACGGGCCGGTTCCTCATTCCCGGCCCGAGCCCGTGACCGACCGTAGACACGATCACGTGAGGAGCGAGGCGATGAGCGAGCGATGCGACGGGATCGTTCAGTACTTCGACCGTGAGAAGGGCTACGGCTTCGTCGTGCCGTTCGGGCAGCAGGACGCCATCTACGTGCGCCGGGAGGACATAGAGGGAGACGCCCGGACGCTGTCGGAGGGGCAGCAGGTCTCCTTCGTCATCGAACTCGGCGTGGGCCGCTTCGAGGCGCGTGCCGTACGTCCGTGAACGCCGCCCGGGACGGTGCGGCCACGTTCCGTGACACCTGTGCGCCGTTCCCGCCCTTCCTCGCTGTTCTCGCCGTCCCCGCGTCCCCCGGTTCTCACCGTGACCGCCGGGCCACCCCGGGTGACAGCGGCCGGGGCCCCGTGATGAGCCGGGGCGATCAGGAGATATCTTGATGTCGAGCAATGTTGCAGACGTGGAGCGGAGCACCCGGTGACTGACTCGACCATCATCTACACCCACACTGACGAGGCGCCGGCCCTGGCCACGTACTCGTTCCTGCCCGTGATCCAGGCGTACGCCTCGACCGCCGGTGTCACTGTGGAGACCCGTGACATCTCGCTCGCGGGGCGCATCATCGCGAGCTTCCCCGAGTTCCTCGAGGAGAGCCAGCGGATCGACGACGCGCTCGCCGAGCTCGGTGAGCTGGCCAAGACGCCCGGCGCGAACATCATCAAGCTGCCGAACGTGTCGGCCTCCATCCCCCAGCTCAAGGCGGCCGTCGCCGAGCTGCAGGGCCAGGGCTACGCGCTGCCGGACTACCCGGACGACCCCAAGAGCGACCAGGACAAAGACGTCCGTGCGCGCTACGACAAGATCAAGGGCAGCGCCGTCAACCCGGTCCTGCGCGAGGGCAACTCCGACCGCCGCGCCCCCGCGTCGGTCAAGAACTACGCCAAGGCCCACCCGCACCGCATGGGCAAGTGGACGGCCGACTCGAAGACGAACGTCGCCACCATGGGCGCCAACGACTTCCGGTCCACCGAGAAGTCCACGGTCGTCGCCGCCGACGACACGCTGCGCATCGAGCTCGTCGCCGACAACGGCAGCACCACGGTGCTGCGCGAGTCCGTACCGGTCCTCGCCGGTGAGGTCGTCGACGCCTCCGTGCTGCGCGTCGCCGTGCTGCGCGAGTTCCTCACGGAGCAGATCGCCCGCGCCAAGGCCGAGGGCGTGCTGTTCTCCGTCCACCTCAAGGCCACGATGATGAAGGTCTCCGACCCGATCATCTTCGGGCACGTGGTACGCGCCTTCTTCCCCAAGACGTTCGCGAAGTACGGCCAGGTGTTCGCCGCCGCGGGCCTGACCCCGAACGACGGTCTCGGCGGCATCTACAAGGGCCTGGAGTCGCTGCCCGAGGGCGCCGAGATCAAGGCGTCCTTCGACGCCGAACTCGCCGAGGGCCCGGAGCTCGCCATGGTCGACTCCGACCGCGGCATCACCAACCTGCACGTCCCCTCCGACGTCATCGTCGACGCCTCGATGCCCGCCATGATCCGTACCTCGGGTCACATGTGGGACCGCGAAGGCGCCGAGGCCGACACCCTCGCCGTGCTGCCGGACAGCAGCTACGCCGGTGTCTACCAGGCCGTCATCGACGACTGCCGCGCCCACGGCGCCTACGACCCCTCGACGATGGGCTCGGTGCCGAACGTCGGCCTCATGGCGCAGAAGGCCGAGGAGTACGGCTCGCACGACAAGACCTTCGAGATCCCGGCCACCGGCACGGTGCGCCTGGTGAACGGGGCGGGCGACGTCGTCCTGGAGCAGGCCGTCGCCGAGGGCGACATCTTCCGCGCCTGCCAGACCAAGGACGCCCCGATCAAGGACTGGGTCAAGCTCGCCGTCACGCGCGCCCGCGCCACCGGCGACCCGGCCGTCTTCTGGCTGGACGAGGGCCGCGCCCACGACGCCCAGCTCATCGCGAAGGTCAAGCAGTACCTCGGCGAGCACGACACCGAGGGCCTGGACATCCAGATCCTCACCCCCGTCGAGGCCACCAAGCTGTCCGTCGAGCGCATCCGCCGCGGCGAGAACACCATCTCCGTCACCGGCAACGTGCTCCGCGACTACCTGACCGACCTCTTCCCCATCCTGGAGCTGGGCACCAGCGCCAAGATGCTCTCGGTGGTCCCGCTGATGAACGGCGGCGGCCTCTTCGAGACGGGCGCCGGTGGCTCCGCCCCCAAGCACGTCCAGCAGCTGGTCAAGGAGAACTACCTGCGCTGGGACAGCCTGGGTGAGTTCCTCGCGCTCGCCGTCAGCTTCGAGCACCTCGCGACGACCACGGGCAACGCACGCGCCCAGATCCTCGCCGACACCCTCGACCGCGCCACGGGCACCTTCCTCAACGAGGACAAGTCGCCCAGCCGCAAGCTCGGCGGCATCGACAACCGCGGCAGCCACTTCTACCTCGCCCTGTACTGGGCCCAGGAGCTGGCCAAGCAGACCGAGGACGCGCAGCTCGCGGAGGCGTTCACGGCGCTCGCCAAGACGCTCTCCGAGCAGGAGACCACCATCGTCGACGAGCTCGTCGCGGTGCAGGGCTCGCCCGTCGACATCGGCGGCTACTACCAGCCGGACGCCGCCAAGGCGACCGAGGTGATGCGCCCGTCGGCCACCTTCAACCAGGCCGTCGCCACCCTCGGCTGATCCGCCAACTCCCCTCGCGGGGAAGGTGGTTGACCGTACCGCTGCCCCGGCCGGAGTCCTTCCGGCCGGGGCAGCGGCGTCTGCGGGCGCGGCCCGGTTCAGACGTGGCGCGGCAGCCGCACCGTCAGCGCGTAGAGGCGGGTGGTCTGCACCGGGTTCTCGTTGTCGTCGCTGACCAGGAGGAGCCGCAGGCGGCCGTCCCGGGTGCGGCCGGTGACGGCCAGGCCCTCGATGTTGTCGAGCAGCGGATTGGGCTGCGGCTGCTTGGCCTTCGCGCCGAGCGAGGGGCAGGCGGCGAGATCCGCGAGCAGGGTCTTGCGCAGGACGCGGGCGCCGCCCGGCAGGCTCGCGACACCGCTCACGTCGCTCGCGCCCCGCGGGTCGGCGAGGAAGAGGCGCACCGAGTTGCCGACGCCGGCGGTGAAGCCGCGCTCCAGGACGAGCAGCCGCCCGTCTCCGGTCGCGGTGATCTCCGAGACGCCCGCGTTCGGCTCGGCGGGATAGGCGTACTGCCCGGCGAGCCGGAACTCGCCCTTCGCGCTCTCCCGTTGCCACGTCTGGAACCGCAGCAGTGTGCGGCCCGCCGTGTCCTTGGCGTCTCCCGCCAGGGGTGCCTCCATCGAGGCGATCAGGGTGCGGCCACCGGGTTGCAGGGCGAGGCCCTCGAACGTCGCGTTGGAAAGGGCCCGCCCGGCCGGGGCGACCCGCAGCGCGTCCGGGACGGGGAGCCGCCCGAGGAGATGGCCGTCGCGGTCGTAGCGGCGTACGGACGGTTCGATCTCCGAGGTGATCAGACGGGAGCCGTCCCGGTCCACGACGACGGCCTCCGAGTCGAGCTGCGCGCCCTTCTCGTCCGCGAGCGGCACCACCCGGGTGGGGGCGGCCGCGAGGTGCCGGTCCACCTTCAGGGAGAACAGCTGCGAACGGTCGGACAGCGCGGCGACCGTGCCGTCGGTGTCCACGGCGAGCCCGGACAGATTGCCGACCACCGTGCCGTGGAACAGGGTCTTGTCCAGGGCGTCGGAGAAGCCGTCGAGGCTCGTGGAGGCGGAGCAGGCGTGGCGGGCGTCCGGGGCCGGGCGGGCCGCGGCGCTCGCATCGGTGACGCCCAGAGAGACGACGACGGCCAGCGAGACGGTCGCGGCGGCAGTGGCGGTACGCAGACGCACGGGGTTCCTCCCAAGTCGGGTGCGGGCCCCGACACCGTAAACCGGCCTGTGGGGCCGGTGAGTTGATCCCCGCCATCCTGGACGGAAACGCTCGACCACCGGTCGAACCGGGCCCGGGCCGGGCCGCTGTGTGCCACGGGAGGGCGCCTGGTCGGGGCCCTGTGCACAGTGCGAGAGCCCCTGGTCGGGCCGCCGTGCGCCGTGCGAGAGTGCCGGGGCCGGGCCGCGGCCCGCCACGAACAGGCCGCCCGGGCCGGGCCGCGGCGCGCCACGAACAAGCCGTCCGGGCCGGCCGCCCCGGAGCGCACCGTTATGTGAGCTGCGCCCCTGGCGGACCGTGGGCGCCCCCGCGCCACTTATCCTGAGCGACCCGGTCCGTACCCGGTGTCCTGGCCGCACAACCTGTCCTTGGAGTCCGCCTTGAGGGTAAATCTCCGTTCCCGCGTCACGATGTGGCTCGGGCGCACCTACCTTGCCAGGATCCAGAAGCGTGGTATCGGCCCCGGCACGATCTCGCTGCTGCCCGACGCACTGCTCATGCCGCTGCGCCGCGACGGACTCGACCCGGTCCCCGAGCTCACCGCGCGCCAGGCCGAGGAGCCGGTCAGCAAGGTCCCGCTGCCATTCGGCATGGACGCCTGGGTGGTGACCGGCCACGACGCCGTCAAGGCCGTCCTCGGCTCCGCCGACGGGTTCAGCAACGACTTCACGCACCTCGCGGGCAACGCGGGTGTCGTCGAGGAGCAGCACCCCGGCGGCCTCGGCTTCAGCGACCCGCCGGTGCACACGCGGCTGCGCCGCATCCTGACACCCGAGTTCACCATGCGCAGACTGCGCCGGCTCACCCCGCGCATCGACGCCCTCGTGGAGGAGCGGCTCGACGCGATGGAAGCGGCGGCGGACGGCACCGTCGACCTCGTCGAGGCGTTCGCGCTGCCCATACCCTCGCTGACCATATGCGAGCTGCTCGGGGTGCCCTATGAGGACCGCCACGACTTCCAGCAGCTCGCCATGGAACGCTTCGACCTGTTCGCCGGGGCGACCGCGCCGCTTGGCGCGATGTCCGCCTCGCTGTCCTACTTCCGGGACGTCGTCAAGAAGCAGCGCGAGAACCCGGGCGACGGGCTCATCGGCATGATCGTCAAGGAGCACGGCGACAGCGTCGGCGACGACGAACTCGCCGGCCTCGCCGACGGTGTCCTGACCGGCGGCTTCGAGACCACCGCGAGCATGCTGGCGCTCGGCTCCCTCCTCCTGCTCCAGGACCCGGACGCCTTCGCGCGCATAGCCGGCGACGAGACGGCTGCCGCGGCCTTCGTCGAAGAGTCGCTGCGCCACCTCACCGTCGTCCAGCTGGCCTTCCCCCGTTTCGCCCGCGAGGACGTCGAGGTCGCGGGTGTGCTCATACCCAAGGGCGACATGGTCCTGTGCTCGCTCAGCGGTGCCAACCGCGACGCCACGTTCACGGCGGACGGCGGCCGCTTCGACCCGCACCGCAAGGCGGGCGGCCACCTCGCCTTCGGCTACGGCATCCACCGGTGCATAGGCGCCGAACTCGCCCGTATGGAACTGCGCGCCGCCTTCCCCGCCCTGGCCCGCCGCTTCCCCGCCATGCGTCTGGCCGTGCCGCCCGAGGAACTCGCCTTCCGCAAGCTGTCGATCGTGTACGGCGTCGAGTCGCTGCCGGTCCGCCTGCGGGGCTGACGGCAGCCGCCCGGGCCTGGACCCGGGCGGATGGTCACCTCGTACGTGCGCTCAGCCCACCGCGTTGTACGCGCGGTCAGCCCACCGACCCGTACGCGCGGTCAGTCCACCGACCCGTACGCGCGGTCAGCCCACCGACTCGTACGCGCGGTCAGCTCACCGTGAGCGCGGTGTCGTCCAGGACGAACGACGTCTGGAGCTTGGAGCCCTCCGTCGCGGTGAACTTGAGCGTCACCGTCTGCCCCGCGTAGGCGCCGAGGTCCACGGAGCGCGGTGTGTAGCCGCTCGCCGCGTTGAGATTGGAGTACGTGGCGGGGGTGGCGAGGACCGTCCCGCTCGCGTTCAGGACCTGCACCTTGAGGGTGTCGTACGCCGTGCCACCGGTCTCCGCGGTGTCGATGTGCAGCTGGAAGCCGAGCGATGCGGCACAGCCCGCGGGGATCGTCACCTGCTGGGAGAGGGTGTCGGTGTGTGCGGTGCCCTTGCCGCCGAGCCAGGCCTTGTAGGCGCCGCTGTGCGCGGGCTCGCCGGCGCTGGTGTTGACGATGCCGCTGGTGGCCGTCCACCCCGAACCACCCGATTCGAAGCCCGGGTTGGCGAGCAGCTGGCCCGCGGTGCACGAGGTGGTGCCGCCTCCACCGCTGCCGGCCGCGCCGGAGAGCCACTCGGTGGCGTTGAGCGCGAGTGCGGCATCCGTGCCGGCCGGGTCGTTCCAGCCGTCGTACAGGGTGTTGCCGGACTGGCCGGTGCCGTCGTCGATGGGTGAGCTGTCGCCCCAGAAGGCGACGCGGCCGCTGCCGAAGGCGCTGGTGGCGAAGAAGGCGCCGGTGTTCCCGGAGGAACCGGTGCGGTAGACAAGCCCCTTGGCGGCCGCGTTGTCGGCCGGCTTGAGGGTGACGGTGGTGCCGTTGCGGATGATGCTGCCGGTCACCTTGCCGAACGATCCGTTCAGGACCGGGTCGGTGGAGTCGCCGATCGCCCGCGGGTTGTCGGTGGCGATGTTGAGCGAGTCCACCGAGAAGCCGAACGGGTCGGTGGAGTCGACGCTGTTGTTGTTCATCAGGTCGTTGATGACCTGCACCGCGTCCGCGCCGTCGTTGTTGCGGTCGGAGCCGGTGTGGTCGGAGATGAGGAAGAGCCCGCCGCCGTTCTTCACGAACTGCATCACCGCGGTCTTCTCGGCGGCGCTGAGCAGGACGTTCGGCTCCGGCATGACGAAGGTGTCGAAGTTCTTGAGGTCGAGCGCGGACGACGTGCCGTAGGTGATGCTGTTGCCCGAGGGCAGCGTCTTGAGGGCGTAGCCGCCGCTCTTCTGGAGCGCCACGCCCCAGGAGGACAGGGCGCCGGTCCAGTCCTTCTCGGTGCTGGGTGAGGGGTTCTGGCCCAGGGGATCCGGCTGGCTGGTGCCGATGATCCAGTCGGCGTTGCCCGCGGTCTCCGCCTTGGAGTTGTCGAACAGCACCCGGTGCTGGGTGGCGGCGGCGGTGCGCGCCGTCGCGGCGGGCGGCGTGGCGGCCTCGGCGGCCGCGCCACCGGCGGCGACGAGTGCGCCGAGCGCGGTCAGCGCGGCTGCGGTCCGTCGGCGCGAGCGGCCGGAACGTAGTGGTCCGAGCATCCTGCGTACCTCCATCGAGGTGGGGGAGAGGTGGTGGGGACACCAAGTCTGCGCGCGTAGAACGTCGTTGTACGGACACCCAAGCGGCGCGCGATTGAACCGTACATGGCGAAAACGCGCCGCGGCAGGGGGTGGACGGTGGCTGGATCGCTCACCCGGGCGGCCACCGGGGTGGCCACCGAGGCGGCTGGGGCCGCGTCACTTCTTGAGGACCGCCCGCATGACCGCCTTGGCGATCGGCGCACCGAGCTTGCCGCCCGCGATGTCGGACCGCTCGATGTCCATGTCGGCGGGGTCGACGAACACCGCCACCGCCACCGGCGAGGTGCCGTCGCTCTGCTTGGCATACGAGACGAACCAGGCGTACGGGCGCTGTTCGCGCACATCGGCGCCGTGCTGGGCGGTGCCGGTCTTGCCTCCCACCGTCACTCCGTCGATCCGCACCTTCTTCGCGGTGCCCTCGCTCGCGGTGAACTCCATCATCTCCTGCACCTTCTTGGCGGTGCCCACGGAGACGGCCTGGTCGAGCACCTCGGGGCTCGCCTTCTCCAGCGTCGTCAGGTCCGGGCCGCGCAACTCCTCCACCATGTACGGCTTCATCACCTTGCCGTCGTTGGCGAGCCCCGCGGTCACCATGGCCATCTGGAGCGGCGTACTGGTCAGGCTGCCCTGGCCCATGCCGGTCAGCGCGGTCTGAGGCTTGTCGAGCCGGGCGGGATAGCCGCTCTTCGCGGAGCGGACCGGGGTGAACTGCTCGTGGTTGAAGCCGAACTTCTCAGCGGTCTCGCGCATCCTGTCGTTGCCGGTCTTGAGCGCCGTCTGGAGGAATACGTTGTTGCAGGACCACTGCATGCCGGTCTTCAGGGAAACCTTGTCGCACAGCGCGTTGTCGACGTCGTTGCCGACCTGGGTGGTGCTGAGCGGCAGCGTGTACGGGGCCGGCGCGTCCGGCATGGGCGCGTCGATGTCGCTCACGACGCCGTGCTCGATGGCCGCGGCCGCGGTGAGGATCTTGAACGTCGACCCCGGCGGATACGCCTCGCGCAGCGCCCGGTTGCTGAGCGGCTTGTCCTTGGCCGCGTCGAGCCTGCGGAACTCCTCGCCCTCCTTCTTCGAAATCCCCGCGAAGGCCGAGGGGTCGTAGGACGGGGTGCTCGCCATCGCGAGGATCTTGCCGGAGCGGGGGTCGAGGGCGACCACCGCGCCCTTCGCCTTGAGATCGGTCAGCCCCTGGTACGCGGCCTTCTGGGCGGCCGGGTCGATGGTGGTGATCACATCGCCGCCGCGCGGAGTCTCCCCCGTGAACAGGGACTTGGTCCGGTCGAGGAAGAGACGGTCGTCCTTGCCGCTCATCACCTTCGTGTGCACCCCTTCGAGGAAGGTCGCGCCCTGCGCCTGGGAGAGATAGCCGGTGACCGGCGCGTACATCGGGCCGTCCTTGTAGGTGCGCTTGTACCGGAAGTCCGAGCCGGGCGTCGCCACCGAGCCGGTGACCGGCTCCCCGCCGACCACGATGTCACCGCGCGGCTGCGCGAACGCGGCGATCTGCACCCGCCGGTTGTGCTCGTTGCCGGCGAGGGTGTCGCCCTGCACGAACTGGACCCAGGTCGCCCTGATCAACAGGGCGAGCACCATCACCCCGCAGAAGACGGCTATGTGACGCAGCGGCTTGTTCATCGCACTCCCAGGGACGTACCGAATCGGCCTGAACCGGACATGTGGTGACAGGAGAACAGGTCCTGCGCCGTGATGTCCAAGAGCATGAAGTGCGACCCGACCATAAGGATCCGGCTATCGGTGCAGGTCAGAG
>NZ_JBEZKW010000029.1:0-91916 GCF_040651795.1 Streptomyces sp. NPDC048361 | reverse complement strand
GGGTCTGGGGCGAAGCACCAGCGGCCCGGCTTCCGGCTGCGGACCGTGCTGGGGCACCCGCGCCCACCGCGGCGGAGCCGCGCAAAAGACACAGCCCCGCCCCTGTAGGGCACCCGATGCCGAGCCATCGAGCTCCCTGCGCCCGCGCAGCGGTAGGGCACCCGTGCCGAGCCGCCAAAGTCCCTGCGCCCGCGCAGCAGGAGCGCACCCGGCACCGAGCCGTAGAGCCCCCCCTGCGCCGCGCAGCGGTAGGGCACCCGGTGTCGAATCGGCGCGCTCACCGCCGCGCAGCGGCGCCGCGGGGTCAGGCCCGCCCCAGGACCAGCGTTCCCGCGGAGCAGAACCATCCGCCCGTCCCCGACGCCACCGCCAACTCCGGCAACCCCCCATCCGCACGCCGAACCTGCCCCGCCCCACCCTCCCCCCGCAGCTGCCGCACCGCCTCCACCAGCAGGAACAACCCCCGCATCCCGGGATGGCACGCGGAGAGTCCGCCTCCGTCCGTGTTGACCGGCAGCCCGCCGTCCCGCAGCAGACGCCCCTTCTCGACGAACGCCCCGCCCTCGCCCTTGGCGCAGAACCCCAGGTCCTCCAGGGTCACGAGCGTCATATACGTGAACGCGTCGTAGATCTCGGCCAGGTCGATGTCGGCGGGCTCCACCCCGGCCCGCTCGAAGGCCCGCCGGCCCGACACCGCCGCCGGGGACACCGTGAAGTCCTGCCACTGCGACATGGCCGCATGCGAGACCGACGTACCCGAACCCAGTACCCACACCGGCGGCTTGACCGTGTCCGGCACGTACTCCTCGGCCGCGAGCAGCACCGCGCAGCCGCCGTCGGAGCGGATGCAGCAGTGCAGCTTGGTGAACGGGTCGGCGATCATCGGCCCCGAAAGCACCTCGTCCACGGTGATCGGATCGCGGAACATCGCGTCCGGGTTGGTCGCCGCGTTGGCCCGCGTTTGTACCGCGATCTCCGCCAACTGCTCAAGTGTCGTGCCGAATTGGTGCATATGGCGCCGCGCGGCCATCGCGTACTTGGCGATCAGCGTGTGGCCGTACGCCACCTCGAACTGGAGCGGGCCCCGGCTGCCGAAGGAGAGGTTGGAGGTGCGCCGCCCCGCCTTGACGTCGGCCCGCGCGGTCGACCCGTACACCAGCAGAACGGCCCGCGCCTGCCCGGCGGCGATCGCATCGGCGGCGTGCGCGGCCATGACCTCCCAGGTGGCGCCCCCTACGGAGGTGGAGTCGACCCAGGTGGGCCGAAGCCCCAGGTACTCGGCGACCTCCACCGGCGCGAGCGTGCCGAGCCCCGCCGAGGCGAACCCGTCGACGACGGAACGGTCGAGCCCGGAGTCGGCGAGGGCGCGCCGGGCGGCCTGGGCGTGCAGGGCGTAAGGGGTGAGGTCGTCCACGCGTCCGGTGTCGGACAGGGCGACGCCTACGACAGCGACCTTGCGCGGGCGGTGAGTTGAGGGCGAGGAGGCCATGAAACTGACGGTACATCAGATCCCGCGCGAGGCAGAGGGCGCCGCAGAACTCCCCGCCCTCCCCGCCTCCCCCGCCCTCGAAGAACTCCGCCCGCCCGGCGCCGCCCCCGAAGGGCTCCCCTCCTCACCGCCCCGCCCCCCGCCCTCGAAGAACTCCGCACACAGCCTGTGCATCTGCTGCCCCCGCGCCTAACATGACGCCCCGTCAGTTCAGAGGCTCGGCCTCTGGGGGAGGAGCCCGCCGATGGACGCCACCTTCACCGCGGAACAGGACGAGATCCGCCGCACCCTGCACGAAGTGCTCGCCAAACACTGCGGCCCACAGGATGTGAAGAGCGCCGTACGCACCCCGCTCGGGTACGACGCCGCGCTGTGGGGCCGGCTCTCCGCCGAGCTCGGGCTCGCGGGTCTCGCGCTGCCCGAGGAGTACGGCGGAGTCGGCTGCACCAGGGCCGAACTCGCCCTGGCCTGCGAGGAGACGGGCCGCGCCCTGCTGCCGTCACCCCTGCTCGCCACGGCGGTGCTCGCCGCGCCGCTCATCGCGGCCCTCGGTACCGAGACCCAGAAGGCCGCCCTGCTCCCATCCCTCGCCCGGGGCGAGCGGAGCGCCACCCTCGTCGTGCCCGGCACCGGTCTCGCCCTCGCGCTCGGTCTCACCGGCGAGAGCGCGGACTGCGCGTGGGCCGGGGGCGGCCGGGCCGGCGGCGTACAGGCGCGCCGGACACCGGAGGACGGATGGCGCCTGTACGGGGAGGCCGGGCAGGTGCTCGACGGGCACAGCGCCCAGCTGCTCCTGGTCGCCGCGCACACCGGCGGCTTCGCCCGCAGCCGCACCCTCCTCTTCGTCGTGCACGGCGACGCGGCCGGCCTGCGCCGCACCCGGCAGACCACCCTCGACGAGACCCGCACTCAGGCCAGGGTCCAACTACGGGATGTCGAGGGCGAGTTGCTAGGCGGTGACGACTCCGTCGATCTGCATGCGGCGCTCGCCGCCGTGGGCCGCACCGCCGCCGCGTGTCTCGCCGCCGAGGCGGTCGGCGCGGCGAGCGAGGCGCTGGAGCGGACGGTGGCTTACGTCAAGGAGCGCGAGCAGTTCGGGCGGGCCATCGGCTCGTTCCAGGCGGTCAAGCACCGGCTCGCCGACCTGTATGTGCAGGTACAGGCGGCCAGGTCGGCGGCGTACTACGCCTCCTGGGACCCGGGCGCCGGCGCCCTCGCGCTCGCCCAGGGCCTCGACGCACTGCGCTCCGCCGCGTCCGAGGCCGTCCAGCTGCACGGCGGCATCGGCTTCACCTGGGAACACGAGGCGCATCTCTACTTCAAGCGGGCCGCCGCCGACGAGCTGCTCTTCGGACCCGTGCACCGGCTGCGCGGCCACGCCGCGGAACAGGCCGGACTGTTCGGGCCCGCCGCGCGCGAGGTGACCGCGTGAAGCCGGGCGCCACGAGGGCCGCGCCCGGGGTGCGGCTCATGCAGAAGGTGTCCTCGACGCGGGCGTTCGCCAAGGTCGCCCCGCACGTCGTGCCCGCCATGGACCGCGCCGTGCACCGTCTCACTCGGGGCAGGGTCATCCTCAGCGCACAGATGCTGCCGGGTGTCATCCTGACCGCGCGCGGCGCCAAGTCCGGTCTTGCGCGCACCACTCCGCTGGCCTGCATGCCGCAGGAGGCGACCGGGACATGGGTGCTCATCGGGTCCAACTTCGGACGCCCCGGCCACCCGGCGTGGACGGCGAACCTGCTCGCCCATCCCGACGCCGAGATCAGCTGGAAGGGCCGGTCCATCCCGGTGCGGGCCCGGCTGCTGGAGGGGGACGAGCGCGCCGAGGTGTGGCGTGCGGCCCTCGACTTCTGGCCCCCGTACGCCACTTACCAGTCCCGGATCGAGCGCGAGATCCGGCTCTTCCGGCTGGAGCCCAGGGCGCGGAACGCGCACGCTTAGACGGGGAGAGCTCGGACCTGACGTTCAGACCTGGCGTTCAGACCTGACGTTCAGACCTGAGGTGCAGACGGGAACGCCGACGGCGGTCATCCCCTGCCCGGGGTGAACCGCCGTCGGCGCGACAGGACTTGCTCGGCAGACTGTGTGCTCGCGTACTGCGGTTACTTCGTCGGCTTCTTACCCGTGATGCCCAGGTGGACCAAGAGCGCCAGGTTCGGCCGGAGTTCGGCTTGCTTGACGCCCCAGGTCTGGAAGCCCTTCTGGTGCGAGGCCACCGACGCGAGCATCGCGACGAGGGAGCCCGCCATGGCGGCCGGGCTGACGTCCTTGTCGACCTTGCCCTTGCTCTGCAACTCGGTGACCGCGTCCGTAAGGGAGTTGGTGACCGAGTTCAGGATCTTCATGCGGATCTTGTAGAAGCGTTTGTCGCCCTCCGCCGCGCCCAGATCGACGACCCGCAGGATCGCGTCGTTCTTGCGCCAGAAGTCGAGGAAGCCCTCGACGAGCTCCTCGGCCGTCTGCCAGCCCGCCCGGCCGACCCAGGAGCGGCCCTCGACCAGAGCGGTCAACCCGGCGCCTTCCTTGGCCATTTCCTCCGCGATCTCCAGGACGGCGCCCTCGACATCGGGGAAGTACTGGTAGAAGGTCGCGGGTGAAGTGCCCGCCTTCCGGGCCACATCGATGACTTTTACGTCCCGGTACGGCGACGAGCTGAGCATCTCACTGAGGCAGTCGAGCAGCTTCTGCCGTGTCGCCTGGCCGCGTCGGCCGGCCACGCGGCCGTCGACGGTGCGTACTTGTCCTGTCATGCCGTCAGCTTACCGAGGGGTGATCGGAGCGCTATTCGGCCGAGTGCAAATGGGGGCCCGGGTGTGCTCCGCGCCCCCGAGCGCGCGGAACCGGGCGCCCGGAGCGGGGTGCAGCGGGCGCTGCGAGGGGGTGCGCCAGGTGCTGCGAGCGGGTGCCGCGGGCCGGTCCGGGGTGGCCGGATCTCGTCCACCACTCGAATGGTGTTATCAACAGCCTGTGGACAACTTTGGTGGACAAGCGGTGCGGCGCCTGGGCCGGGAGGCCCGCCGAACGCCGAAAAGCGGCTATATGTTCGAATTGTGCGCCCGCGCCGAACGGGATAGCTCATTAGCTTGGCCACGACGCGACCTCAGCCGTAGACCTCGCGGGGCGACCTCAGCCGTAGTACCTCGCGATGCGACCTCGGACGCGACCACCACCGCGACGCGGCACCTCAGGAAGGAATCAGGCGCATGGGCGGATATCCGGAAGGCGCGCCGTGCTGGGCCGACGTCTCGCTGTCCGACGTCGCCGCCGGCAAGCGGTTCTACGGGGAGCTCCTCGGCTGGACCTTCGACGAGAGCACCGCCGAGAACACCGACGAGCAGCGGTACGGGCAGTACACCAACGCCTACAAGGAGGGGCGGCGCGTCGCCGCTCTCCAGTCCAAGCAGGACGGCCGCATGCCGACCACCTGGACCGTCTACTTCGCCACCCCCGACGTCCGCGCCCTCGCCGCCCGGGTCCGTGAGGCCGGCGGCCAGGTCATCACCGACCCGATGCCGGTCCCGCCGCACGGCACGATGGCGATCGCGGCCGACCCGGGCGGCGCCGTCTTCGGCCTCTGGCAGGCCGACGCGCACGCCGGCTTCGAGCGCACCCGCGAGCCGGGATCGTTCTGCTGGGCCGAGGTCTACACCCGCGACAAGGACCAGGCCGACGCGTTCTACGAGTCCGTCTTCGGCTACCTCGGTGCCAGCCCCGGCAGCGCCGACGAGCTGGGCGCCGACATGCGCACCTGGTCGCTGCCCGGCACCGAACCGGGGCCCGGCACCGCCGTCGCCGCCCGCGCCCTGATGTCGCCGGCCTTCCCCGCCGCGCTGCCCGACCACTTCCTCGTGTACTTCCTCGTCGAGGACTGCGACGCGGCGGCGGCCGCCTGCACCCGGCTCGGCGGGCGGGTCACCGCCGCACCGTTCGACATCCAGTACGGGCGGATGGCGGTCCTCAACGACAACCAGGGCGCCACTTTCGCCATCCTCCAGGGCGCGGACAGCTAGCAGGCCCCGCACCTGGACCGTAATGCCCCCGTTCGCGGCGGTTCGACCCGGTCCCGACCCGGGTTCGCCACCGACCACCTCCGGCAGGGAGAATCGGGGTGCCGCGTGAGACGCTGCACGGGGCCGCATTCATGCACGGCCCGTACGGGGAGGTGGCAGGCAAGTGGAGCAGCTGACGCAGCACGACCCGAGGCGGATCGGCCCGTTCGAGGTGCTGGGACGGCTCGGTGCCGGCGGCATGGGGCTCGTCTACCTGGCGCGCTCGGCGTCCGGCCGCCGCGTCGCCATCAAGACGGTGCGTACCGAACTCGCCGAGGACCAGCTCTTCCGGGTCCGCTTCACCCGCGAGGTGGAGGCGGCCCGCGCGGTCAGCGGCTTCTACACCGCCGCCGTCGTCGACGCCGACCCGCGCGCACCTGTCCCGTGGCTGGCCACCGCCTACGTACCGGCGCCCTCGCTCGAAGAAATAGTGAATGAGTGCGGGCCGCTCCCGGCCCAGGCGGTGCGCTGGCTCGCCGCCGGCATCGCCGAGGCCCTCCAGTCGATCCACGGCGCGGGCCTGGTCCACCGTGACCTGAAGCCGTCCAACGTCCTCGTCGTCGAGGACGGGCCGCGCGTGATCGACTTCGGTATCGCGTCCGGGGTCTCCAACACCCGGCTGACCATGACGAACGTGGCGGTCGGCACCCCCGCGTACATGTCACCGGAGCAGGCCAAGGACTCGCGCAGCGTCACCGGCGCGTCCGATGTCTTCTCGCTCGGCTCCACCCTCGTCTTCGCGGCCACCGGGCACGCGCCCTTCCACGGCGCCAACCCCGTCGAGACCGTGTTCATGTTGCTGCGCGAGGGCCCGGACATCACGGGCCTGCCGGACGAGCTGCGTCCGCTCATCGAGTCCTGCATGCAGATGGAGCATCCTAACCGGCCCTCGCCCGAGGACCTCCAGGCGCAGCTCGCACCGCACCTGTTCGCCTCCGGCTCGGACGACAGCGGCACCGCTTCGGCGTGGCTGCCGCCGCGCTCGGTGGCCATGATCGAGCAGCGCAGGGGAGGGGGCCGCATGCAGCTGCTCGCCCCGCCCCCCGACCCGGCGCCCAGTTCGGCCCCGCGCTCCGGCAGGCCCGGCCCCCAGGCGCCGCCCCGGCCCGCAGACCCTCCGTACGCGGCCCGCCACGGCGGCGGCTCCTCCGTCACCTACCCGCCGGTCCACGCCGACGAGCCGGTCCGGCTGCCCGGCGCCAAGGTGCCCATCGGGCCCGGGCCCCGCGTCGCGGACGCCTCCCGGGTCGCCGTCGACGCCGGTCCCACCACCGGCTGGGTCCGCAGGCCCGGCGCGGCCGCCGCCCACGGGGGCCAGGGCCCCCACGGAGCCCAGGGCCCTCATGGAGCCCAGGGCCCTCATGGAGCCCAGGGCGCGCAGGTCGCGCCCGTGCCGCCCCCGGCCCATCCACCGGAAGTGCCCGGCCGCTGGCGCCCCTGGCGTTTCCGCATGTCGAACGATGTGTGGGGCACCCCCGCCGTCGCCGGGGACCTGCTGTACGTGACCTCCTTCGAGGTGCACGCCCTGGACGTGGGCACCGGCCGCCGCCAGTTCAAGACGCGTGACGTCGCCTGGGCGATGGCCGTCGAGGCCGGCCGCATCCACGCCTCCGACGGACCCACCCTGTACGCCCTGGACGCGAGCGACGGCGGCGAGTTGTGGCGCCTCCAGGCCGACGCCTGGGTGTACGCGCTCAAGGCCGACCGCGGCACCGTCGTCACCGCCACGCGCGGCGGCGGCGTCCAGGCCTGGGAGGCCGCCAACGGCGAGCAGCTGTGGGCGATCTCCGGTGCCCAGAGCGACTTCGAGACACCCGAGGCCGGGCCCGTCGTCCACGACGGCACGGTCTACGTCTGGCAGGACGCCCGGCTGCGCGCCCTGGACGCCCGCACCGGCACCGAGCGCTGGTCCTACCCCGTGGGCGACGCGGCCTCCTGCGGCGGCGTCCCCGTGCGGGTCGCCCCCGCCGAGGACGGCTACGTCTACATCGCGGCCGGCACCCGCGTCCTCGCCGTCGACATCGCGTCGGGCCACGTCCGCTGGCACTTCGAGGCCCCCGCGGTCTTCCTCGGCCCGCCCACGTTCGCGCCGGGCCCGTCGGTCGCGGGCGGCGGGGTGTACCTCGCCGACTACCTCGGCACGGTGTACGCCCTCGACGCCTCCACCGGCAAGGACCGCTGGCGCATCGCCACCGAGGCCCGCAACTCCGTCGAGCCGGTCCTGGTCGCCGACGGCAACGTCCACGTGGGCAGCGGCCACGCGCTGTACACCCTGGACGCGGTCACCTCGACCCCCAAGTGGCGCTTCGCAGCGGGCGGCGCGGTGGTGGGCACCCCCGTCGTCGCCGACGGCCGCATCCACTTCGGCTCGGCCGACCACTGTCTCTACACCCTGGACGCGGCCGGCGGCCAGCTCCGCTGGAAGCTCGCCACCGGCGGCGAGATCAGCGGATCTCCCGTCGTGCGCAACGGAGTTGTGTACGCGTGCAGCAAGGACCGCTGCGTGTACGCCCTGGACGCGGTGAAGGGAACGGCCACATCGGGCTCCCGGTGAACAGCGCGCATGCCGTACGGCGCCGCGCATGACGTACTGTGGCGCTCGCCCGTACGGCCTTGTACGGCCCCGTACGACCCGTCGACCCCGTACGGAGTCGACGGCAGCGACCGAGGAGGTGGGACCCGTCACCGCAGCAGCAAGCAGGGTGCTCTCCCCTCGCGAAAACCGCGCGGTCCGCCGCTGAGCGGGTGACCGCGAGAGCGCCCTTCGGTATCCCGAAAGGCCTTGTCCCGCATGTCAGTTGAGCCCGACGCACTCGACGCACCCGATGCACCCGGTAATCCCGGCCATCCCGGCAATCCCGACTCCGCCGAACCCGCCGAACCCGCCGAACCCGCCGAACCGCTTTCCCCCGCATCCATCGTGACCCGGCTGCGCGCCGCCGGGTGCGTATTCGCCGAGGACGAGACGGAGTTGCTCCTCGCCACGGCCCGGCACCCCGCCGAACTCGCCGCGATGGTGGAGCGCAGAATCTCCGGTCTGCCGCTCGAACACGTCCTGGGATGGGCCGAGTTCCACGGGTTGAAGGTCGCAGTGGACCCCGGGGTCTTCGTTCCGCGCCGCCGCACCGAATTCCTGGTGGGGCAGGCGCTGGCCGCCGTGGACCCGTCCCGCCCGGCCGTCGTCGTGGACCTGTGCTGCGGCTCGGGGGCGCTCGGCGCGGCCCTGGCGTCCGCGCTGCCCCACGCCGAACTTCACGCCGCCGACATCGACCCCGCCGCCGTGCGCTGCGCCCGCCGCAACCTGGCCGCGCTCGGCGGGCACGTCTACGAGGGCGACCTGTTCGCGCCGCTCCCCGCGGAGCTCCAGGGCCGCGTCCGCCTCCTGACGGCGAACGTCCCCTACGTCCCCTCCGACGAGGTCGGCCTGCTGCCACCCGAGGCCCGCGACCACGAACCGCTGGTCGCCCTGGACGGCGGCGCGGACGGACTCGACATCATGCGCCGCGTCGCCCTCGCCGCACCGCGGTGGCTCGCCCCCGGCGGCACTCTCCTGATGGAGACCAGCGAACGCCAGGTGCCGGGCGCCCTGGCGGCCATGTCGGCAGGCGGCCTGCGCGCCCGCGTCATCACCTCGGACGAGCTGTACGCGACGGTGGTGACGGGCATACGGGAGTGAGGGCCCTGCCGGGGTGCCGCGGGTGCCCGGGGCCCCACCTGCTCCCGGGGCGGCGCTACCTGTGCCGGGGCTCGTCCGCCGGCGGCTCGTCCTGCGGCTCCTCGGGAGGCGGCTCGCTCGGGGGTTCGGTGGAGCGGGTCTCGTAAGGGGCGCCGACCGGGTGCCCGTGCGTGTACGGGGAGTCCGAGGCGTGCCGGTACGGGGGGTCGGCGGGCGGCGTCCGTCCCGGGGGCGGGGCCTCACCGGGGTGCTGATCCGGACGAGTCTCGGCCGGTCCCGCAGGTCCCGCCTGACCGGGCCGCCCTTCGCGGGGCGCCTCGCCGGGCTGCTCGTATCCGGGCTGCTCGTATCCGGGCTCGGCGACGGGCTCGTCGCGACGGCTCCGGGTCTCGTACCCGGGCTCGTCGCGGCGCGCGGAGCGCTCGTCCAGGGTGGGCGTCCCGAAGCGGCTGCGCGCCGGTGCGGGACGGCGGCCCGCCATCAGGGCGGCGCCGATCAGCATCACCACACCACCGCCCAGCGCCAGCGCCACGCCCTGCCCGAGCCCCTTGCCCGACGAGTCGATCGTCAGGCTGCCCGCGGCCTGGCCCTGGCGCACCATCCACAGCACGGTGAAGCCGAGCACCACCACGGCGGCGACAACCACGAGGACGCGGGAACGCAACACCACGGCGATCAGGGTGACCAGGGCCGCGAAGGCGAACGGCAGCAGCATCGACCCGGCCACCTCGGCCTTGTCGGCGGAGATGCCCGAGAAGAGATCGTCGATGCGGTAGGCGCTGCCGTGACGGCCGTCGTACCAGGCACGGAAGGGGCTCCAGACGGCGGCCGCCGCTCCGACGAGAGCGAGGACCGAGCCGATCACATTGCGGACCATCTCCGGCCCTCCTTACAGACGGCTCTCGTTGCCGACGCTACGCCCGGTGAGCCCGGCCCGCTACCCGACCGGCCGCATGCCGGTGGCGGCCCGGCAGCTGTGGGAGTACGGCGGGGACGGCGGGGAGATCGTGTGCCGGGCGGCACGGGGGCCGAGAAACGACGCTGCATGTCCATGCCGGCCGCTGTTACGGTGTCGGCCGGTCTTCGGAGGGGGGCGACGTGTTCCGTCGCGGAATGAAATGTGCGGCCGTGCTGGCAGGGACGGTGCTCGCGCTGACCGGTTTCTCGGGGCACGGCCACGGGCACGGCAGCTCCAGCTCGGGCGGCGGGTGCTCCAACTCCCATAAGAGCAACGGAAGTTCGGGCACCAGCGGCAGCTCGGGCAGCGATTCCGGCGGCAGCACGAGCGACAGCACCGCAGACAGCTACACCAGCGGCAGCACCGCAGACAGCTACACCAGCGGTACGAGTGGTTACAACGGCAACCGCTACGGCACCAGCACCACCACCAGCGGTACCACTACCGGCACCACCTCCGGCTCCAGCGGCCGCTCCACCGCGGGGAGCTCGGCCGCCGTCTCCTCAGTCGTCACCGAGTGCGCCTCGGCGGCGAAGGGCGTGACGAGCTCCACGGTGCACGTGACCGCGGGCAGCGCCTCGGGTTCCGGCTCCGACAGCCGCCGCTACCAGGTGCGGGTCACGTTCCTCGACGCGTCCGGCGCCACCGTCGACGAGGGTTCCACCACGGTGAGCATGACTCCGAGCGCGTCCCGGTACGTCACGGTCCCGATGGACCACCCCGGCCTGCTCCCCAAGGTGACCCGCTGCGACGCCGTGGTGAGCCCCGCCTGAGGAGCCCCCGTCAGCCAGGCGAGCCACCTGTCCTGACGGCGACGGCAACCGTCTCCGTCAGGGCTTGTGGTACTTGCCGCTGGCGGGGTCGTTGACCCACGTCGCGCGTGCCGGGTCGATGTTGATCGCCGTTCCGTGCTGTGTGCACGCGTCGATCATCGGGGCGAGGAACTTGTTGCTGAACTCCGCCTGGGTCACCGCGCCGGCGGCGATGGCGCCCTCCATGTAGTTGAAGGCGCTCTCCAGCTGCGCGGAGCGAGGGGTGGTACTGCCCGAGCCGGTGGTGTTCAGGTCGAGGCCGCTGCCCGGGTCGTCGGTCCTGTCCTCGGGCCGGGGGCCGACGCGGAAGTTGGCCGGGACGTTCTTGAGGGCCTTGTCGAGGTTGGGCGAGGCGAAGGCCGCAGGAGCGAGCGGCGCCAGGTCCGTCGTGATCTGCTGCACCTGGGCGGGGGTCAGCAGGTTGAGGAACGGCTGGAAGAGCGATTTGGGAATGATGTGGTGCAGCGTGTCCACCAGCGGATCACCGGGGTGGGCGGCCTTCACCGAGGCGAGCTCGGTGCTCGTCGAGCCGAGCTTCCAGTCCTTGCCCTTGGCGCGCTGAATCACCTGGGGCTCACCACCCATGGCGCGCTGCACCACCGGGGGCTCACTGCCCATGGCGCGCTGCACCACCTCGGATTCGCCGCCCTTGGAGCGCTGTACGACCCCGGACTCACCGCAGCCGGTGGAGCCGCACTCATGGCCGCGCTCCATACGGCTGCGCTGGATCATGGCGCTGACCGCACCGTTGCCCGCTGTGCGCTGAAGGGCGAGCATCGCCCCGTGGGCGGACGTCGCGCCGTGCCCGGCGCCGCGCTTCGCGCTCGCCCGGACCTGGGCGTTCTCCGCCTCCGTTGAAGACTGTGCGCGCATGGCTCTCCTCCTCGACCAACCTTCAGGATTGACGGCGCGGCCCGGCACGAGAAAGGACCGTAAGGGCAGAGCCGGGGGCAAGATGGCCTTCCCCGCTGTGGACGCCCCGCGTCGCGCGTGCTCGTCACCGCATCCGGAACTCCTTCGAGCGCCGCGCGCCGAACAGCTCCGCCTGCCGGTCGGGCGGCAGGTTGCCGAGTGCCACGAACGCCGGGGCGCGGGCGTGGGCCTGGGTGAGGGCGGCCTCCTTGGCGGCCCACAGTGATCGCACCGTGCCCTGTACCGCCTCCGTCGGGAACGAGGCGATCGTCTGCGCGCACCGCAGTGCGGCCGCCAACTCCGCGCCGGGCGGCGTGACTTCGCTCACGAACCCGATCTCGTACGCGCGTCGCGCCGACATCCGCTCGGCCGTCCCCATCAGGGCGAGCCGGGCCGCCTCGCCGTGCGGCATGCGCAGCGCCAGGTACATCGACTCGTAGGCGCTGACCATCCCGTACGTGGTGTGCGGGTCGAAGAAGCTCGCGTCCTCGGCGGCGATCACGAACTCCGCCTCGCCCAGGAGGTAGAACGCCCCGCCGCAGGCCATTCCGCGTACGGCGGCGATCACCGGTTTCCACAGGTCGTTGGCCTTCGGGCCGATCGTGAGGAGTGGATCGTCGGTCGAGTACGGGGACGAGGGCTGCGCGACCTCGGCCGAGCGGTCGATCCCGGTGCAGAAGGATCGTTCCCCGGCGCCGGTCAGGACGACCGCGCGTACGGTGTCGTCGTACCGCAACTGCCGCCAGGTGTCGGTCAGTTGGCCCGCCGCCTTCAGGTCGATCGCGTTGAGGCGCTCGGGCCGGTCCAGGGTGACGACCGCGACGCCGGTTTCCTCGGCGCGGGCCACCCGGACGCTCACGCGCGCTCCAGAAGCCAGCGCGGCACGCTCACCCCGTCGACCTCGGTGAACGCGACCTGGACGCGGGCGCCGATCCTGAGCCGCGCCGGGTCGACCGAGTCGAGGGCCGCGTCCGGTTCGGCGACCACGTTGCCGACCAGGCGGATCAGTGGATCCTCGGCGAGCTCGACGACGACCGCGTTGTAGGGGGCCATCGCCGCGTAGTCGGGGAGCAGGGGCGGGTGCGGGAAGACGTACGACCAGACGCGGCCGCGCCCCGAGACGCGCCGCCACTCGCTGTCGAAGGACTGGCAGTGCGGGCAGCAGGGGCGGGGCGGGAAGCGGAGCCGGCCGCAGCCGGGGGCGGCGCACGCCTGTACGCGCAGTTCGCCCCTCGCGGCGTACTCCCAGAACGGGGCGCCGTCGTCGTCCGGTACGGGTGTCAGCATCGCTCAACTCCTCAGCAGAATGGCGGAGGTGGGCACACCCTCGCCCGCGGTGACCAGGCAGGTGGCGGCATCCGGCACTTGGGCGGTGCTGGTGCCGCGCAGTTGCTTCACGCCCTCGTTGATGAGGTTGAACCCGTGGACGTAGGCCTCGCTGAGGCCGCCGCCGCCGGTGTTGAGGGGCAGCCGGCCGCCGATCTCCAGGGCGCCGCCCTCGGTGAACGCGGCACCCTCACCGCGCCCGCAGAAGCCGTAGCCCTCCAGGGAGAGGGGGATGAGCGGGGTGAACGCGTCGTAGATCTGCGCCACGTCCACATCGCCGGGCCCGAAGTCCGCCTGTTTCCACAGGTGTCGGGCGGCGGTCCAGGCGGGCCCGGTCAGCGGGTCGTCGTTCCAGTAGTTGACCATGCCGTGGTGCTGGGAGGGCAAGCCCTGTGCGGCGGAGTGCACATACACGGGCTTGTGCCGGCAGTCGAGGGCCCGCTCGGCGGAGACGACGACGCACGCCAACGCACCATCGGTCTCAAGGCAGTTGTCGAAGAGGCAGAGCGGGTCGCTGATCCAGCGGGACGTCATGTACATCTCGCGGGTCAGCGGGCGTTCGTACATCATCGCGGCCGGGTTCTGGTTGGCGCGGTTGCGGCAGGCGAGCGCCACGTTGAAGAGGTGGTCGCGGGTGGCGCCGTACTCGTGGAAGTAGCGGCGGGCCAGCATGCCGATCTCGTCGGCGGGCCGCAGCAGCCCGAAGGGCCGGGTCCACTGGCCGGGCGTGGGCAGCTGAACGGCCGTGTTCTTCCAAGGCCTTGGCCCGCTGCCGCGCTTGCGGGACCGCCAGGCGATCCCGACGTTGGCCTGTCCGGTGGCGATCGCGGCGGCGAGATGGCCGACGGTCGCACAGGAACCGCCGCCGCCGTAGCCGATCTTGCTGAAGAAGGTCACGTCCCCCGCGCCGATGGACTTGGCGACCTCGACCTCGTCGGTCTCCTCCATCGTGTACGAGGCGAACGCGTCCACCTCCGAGGGGCTGATGCCCGCGTCGTCGAGCGCGGCGATGATTGACCGGCACGCCAAGGTCTTCTCGGATTGGTGCAGTTGCTTGGCGAACGGCGTCTGCCCGATCCCGACTATGGCTGTCGCGTCCTTCAGAGTGGCCATGGCCCCACCTCCACGAGCGTCACCAGTACTGACAGCGGAGGAGGCTACAGCTAATCTGACGGTTAGTCAGCTGGCGTGGGGAGGGCTTTCGATGCGCGGGGACCTGGAGTGGGGCACGATCGCGAAGCTGGTACGCGGCGCGGCCGAGCGCTACGGCGACCGGGAGGCGGTCGTCGAGGGCCGCGCCCGGATCTCGTACGCGGAGCTCGGCGAGCGGGTCGAGCGGGCCGCCGCGGCATGTATCGCGGCCGGGGTGGAACCGGGCGACCGGGTCGCGCTGTGGGCGCCCAACACCGCGGACTGGATCGTCTCGGCGCTCGGCGCGGTGAGCACGGGCGCCGTGCTCGTGCCGCTGAACACGCGGTTCAAGGGCGCGGAGGCGGCGTACGTCCTGGAAAGCAGCCGCGCCAAGATCCTCTTCATCACCGGCACGTTCCTCGGCACCTCCTACGTCGCCTCGCTGCGCCGCGCGACCGCCGAGGGGCCCGGCCCCGGCCCGCTGCCCTCCCTGCCGCACCTGGAACACGTGGTGGTCCTCTCGGACGACGCCCCGCCCGACTTCCGCACCTGGAAGGACTTCCTGGCCGAGGGGGAGTCCGTATCGCGGGCGGAGGTGACGACCCGCGCGAACGCCCTGTCCGGGGAGTCGCCCTCCGACATCGTCTACACCTCCGGCACCACCGGCCGCCCCAAGGGCGCGGTGATCACCCACGCCCAGACGCTGCGCGGCTATGCGATCTGGTCGGAGCTCGCGGGGCTGCGCGAGGGCGACCGCTATCTGATCGTGAACCCGTTCTTCCACACCTTCGGCTACAAGGCGGGCATCATCGCCTGCCTGATGCGGGGCGCGACGATGGTGCCGCAGCCGGTGTTCAACGTCGACACCGCCCTCGCCAACATCGCCGCCGAACGCATCTCGGTACTGCCGGGCCCGCCCACCCTCCACCAGGCGCTCCTCGACCACCCGGCCCGCGACCAGCACGACCTGAGCGCGCTGCGCCTGGTGGTGACCGGCGCGGCGGTGGTACCCCTGCGGCTGGTGGAGCGGCTGCGGAACGAACTGAACGTGGACACCGTCCTGACCGCGTACGGGCTCTCCGAGGCGAGCGGCATCGTCACGATGTGCCGCCGCGGCGACCCGGCGGAGGTCATCGCCTCGACCTCGGGCCGCGCGATACCCGGCACCGAACTACGCGTCCTGGCCGGACCGGGCGAGCCCGGCGAGATCCTGGTCCGTGGCTTCAACGTCATGCGGGGCTACTTCGAGGACGAGGCCGAGACGGCGCGCGCCATCGACGAGGAGGGCTGGCTGCACACCGGCGACATCGGCGTCCTCGACCCGGCGGGCAACCTGCGCATCACCGACCGCATCAAGGACATGTTCATCGTCGGCGGCTTCAACGCCTACCCCGCGGAAATAGAGCAACTCCTGGGCCTGCACCCGGCGGTGGCCGACGTGGCCGTCATCGGCATCCCGGACCCCCGCCTCGGCGAAGTGGGCCGCGCGTACGTGGTCCGCCGCCCCGGCTCCCCCTTGACGGCGGACGACCTGATCGCCTGGTCGCGCCGCGAGATGGCCAACTACAAGGTGCCGAGAGAGGTCGAGTTCGTGCAGCAGCTCCCGCGCAACGCGAGCGGCAAGGTGGTGAAGGGGGAGCTGCGGGGGAGGTGACCCGGGCCGCCGGTGGCGCGCATCCAGGACGACTTCGACGAGCTGCCCGACGACATCGCCGACGCCTTCGGGATGCGCTGATGCGACTCCTCCTCGACACCCACGTCGTGCTCTGGTGGCTCGACGACTCCCCGGAGCTGTCCGGCGAGGTCAAGGACCTGCTCGACACCGAGCCGGGTGTGTACGTCAGCGCGGTGACCCCGTGGGAGATCGCCATCAAACAGCCGGTCGGGAAACTGGAGGGGCCGCCGGACCTGGCGGAGCGAGTGCGCGACAGCCAGTTCACGGGGTTGCCCATCACGGCAGGGCACGGGGTGCGGGCGGGCCGCCTTCCGGCCCTCCACCGGGATCCGTTCGACCGGATACTGGTCGCGCAAGCGCAGATCGAGGGCATGACCTTGGTGACGCGGGACCAGTGGATCCCCAAGTACGACGTCGCCGTCATGCCCGTGTGACGCCCGGGGCCGCCCGTCCAGGGTGGGCTCCCTGCCAGTGCGGCCGGCCGCCGTCCGGGATCCTCCCCCCAGGGTGATCCCGGACCGCGGCCGGCCGGTGGTGCTCCGGCCGCGGCGGCTCCCCTCCCGCGCCGCCGCGGCCGTCCCCCGTTCAGTTGGCTTACTGGGCCGCCCCGAGCGGCTCACTCGTGGCGTGCTGGTCGAGCGATGTGATCGGCGGCCTACCCGTCGCGTGCTGGTCGAGCGTGGTGATCGCCGGCTCGTCCGTGGCGTGCTGGTCGAGCGTGGTGATGGGGGTGTCGACGGAGTCGAGCGTGGTGATCGGCGGCTGGTCCGTGGCGTGCTGGTCCTGTGGCGTGACGATCGGCGGCTCGTTCTTCTTCACGTCGCCCATGATTCTCATCTCCCGTTGATGACGCTGCCTCATGCTCGGCGTAACCGTCCGGCCACTCCCCCGAGGGTGGCCGGACGGACCTGCCAGGACCGGTCCCCCCCCCGCTCGCCGGTCACCGTGCCGGCCCGGTGCCCCCCGACACGACGGGCCGACATCCATAAGAGTGCCGGGCGCCGATAAACGTTCAATGAACGCGTCGGCCGGGCTCGTTAAGCGGCCGCCACGGGGCTGAGCAGGGCACGGACCTGGGCGGCCTCGGGGGAGCCCAGCTCGTCGAAGATGGCCAGCGCGTCGCGCCAGCAGACCTGCGCACGGCCCGCGTGCCCGATGCCGTCGAGCGCCCGGCCCAGCACGGTCAGCACATTGCCGCGCCGCCACTCGCCGCCGATGCCGCGCAGCACTGTGAGCGCCATCTCGGCGTTGGCCGCCGCCTGCGCGGGCCGCCTGCCCGCGAGGTCGACCTCGGCGAGCCGGAACATGGTCATGCCCTCCCACAGGCGCTGGCGGCTGTCGCGGAAGACGGTGAGCGCCTCGTTGAGCCGGTCCGTCGCCGCGCGCAGCCGGCCGCTCTGGGTCAGCGCGAGGCCCAGCGCGTAGCGGGCGTTGGCGCCGCGCAGCTCGTGCCCCATCGCGTCGTAGATGGCGAGACCCTCCTCGGCGAGGGTCACCGCGCTCGCGGTGCGGCCCATCGCCAGGTGGATCCGGGACAGGTTGCACAGCGCGCTCGCCTCGCCGGGCCGGTTGGCGTCGGCGCGGAACGCCTCGATGGCGCGCGTCAGATGGGTCTCGCCGTCGGTGTGCCGGTTCTGGTAGAGCGCGATGATCCCGCGCGCGTTGGAGGCCCAGCACAGCGGCAGCGGGTCCTGGGTGGGGGCCGCAAGACGCATCGCCTCCTGCGCCTCGCGGTCGGCCGGCTCGAAGCGGCCCGCGAGCTGGTGCACATTGGCGAGCGTCATCACGGCGCGCCCCTCGGCCTGCGTGTCCGCGACCGTGCGGGCCGCCTCCCGGACGGCCTCCGCGGTCGCCTCGTACTGCTTGGAGTTGGCGCCGGACTCACCGAGGTCGAGCGCCGCGTACAGCAGGTCCACGGCGCGGCGCAGGGTGCGCGGACCCGACTGCCGGCGTACGCAGGCGAGCAGCGGGTCGGCCTCGGAGTACAGCCAGTCCTGCGCCGAGCGGCGGTCGCCGAAGGAGAGCCCCGGGTGCGCGGTCGGCTCCAGGTGGTCCACGAGACGGTCGCCCGGCCGCTCAAGGGCGTACACCCCGGCCGCTGTCGCGAGGTAGAAGTCGAGCAGCCGCGACATCGCCGATTCGCGCTCCGCCGCCGGCAGGTCATCGCGCTCGGCGCAGGAACGCGCGTAGAGGCGTACGAGATCGTGGTAGCGGTACCGGCCGGGCGCCGCGGACTCCACGAGGCTGGTGTCGACCAGGGACTCCAGGAGGTCCTCGGTGTCCTGCTCGGGCAGGTCGAGGACGGCGGCCGCCGCGGCGAGCGAGATGTCCGGCCCGTCGGGCAGGCCCAGGAGGCGGAACGCGCGGGACTGGGCGGGCTCCAGATGGCCGTAACCCAGCTCGAAGGTGGCTTTGACCGCGAGGTCGCCTGCCTGGAGCTCGTCCAGGCGGCGCCGCTCGTCGGCGAGCTTCGCGGCGAGCACCGACACCGTCCAGGTGCGGCGCGAGGCGAGCCGCGCGGCGGCGATGCGGATGGCGAGCGGCAGGAAGCCGCAGGCGGCGACCACGTCGAGGGCCGCCTCGCGCTCGGCGGACACCCGCTCCACACCGACGATCCTGGTGAAGAGCTGGAGCGCCTCGTCGGGGGACATCACGTCCAGGTCGACGAGGTGCGCGCCGGCCAGGCCGACCATGCGGATCCGGCTGGTGACGAGCGCCGCGCACCCCGCGGTGCCCGGCAGCAGCGGCCGGATCTGTGCCGCGTCGCGTGCGTTGTCGAGCAGCACGAGGACCCGGCGGCCGTCGAGGGTGGAGCGGAACAGGGCGGCCCGCTCCTCCATCGACTCGGGGATCGCCGAGTCCGGGGTGCCGAGCGCGCGCAGGAACGCGCCGAGGACGGTGTCCGGCTCCGCGAAGTGCGACCCGGCGCCCTGGAGGTCGACGTACAGCTGCCCGTCGGGGAAGTGGGGGCGGGCCGCGTGGGCGACGTGCACGGCGAGGGTGGTCTTGCCGACGCCACCGATCCCGGCGAGCGCGGAGACCGCCATGACCTTGGTCTCGGCGTCGGCGAGCCGCGCGGTGAGCTCGCGCACGAAGGAGGAGCGCCCGGTGAAGTCCGGTATCGACGCCGGGAGTTGGGCGGGCCGCACCGGCGCGGCGCTGGCCGTCGCGGCCGGGGCTCCGGCGGGGTTGCGGGCCAGGCCGTCGTCGGCGCGCAGGATGCGCTCCTGGAGACGGGAGAGCTCGGGGCGCGGGTCCACGCCGAGCTCGTCGGCGAGCAGCCGCCGGGTGTCCGCGTACACGGCGAGCGCCTCGGCCTGGCGTCCGCTGCGGTACAGGGCCAGCATGAGCAGCTCGCGCAGGCGCTCGCGCAGCGGATGGGCGGCGGTCAGCGCGGTCAGCTCCGAGACGGCCTCGGCGTGGCAGCCGGCTTCCAGGTCCATGTCAAGCCGGACCTCGACGAGCTGGAGGCGCCACTCGGCGAGCCGGGTGCGCTGGTTCTCGGCATAGGGGCCCGGCACACCGGCCAGCGGCTCGCCGTCCCAGTGGGCGAGCGCGGCGTTCAGCAGGTGGCGGGCCCGCGCCTGGTCGCCGCCGGCCCGCGCCTTCTCGGCGGCGGTGGCCAGCTCCTGCGCGCGGGTGAGGTCGAGGGCGGCGGAGCCGGCCCGGATCGCGTAGCCCCCGGACTCACTGACCAGGACCCCGGGGTCGAGGACCTTGCGCAGTCGGGAGGCGTACGTACGGATCGCGGCGAGCGCCCGCGAGGGCGGTTCCTCGCCCCAGATGGCGTCGATGAGTTCGGACGCGGTGGCGGTGCGGCCGTCGCGCAGCAACAGGGCGGCGAGCAGCGCGCGTTGCTGCGGAGAGCCGGACGGCAGGAGCTCGTCGCCCCGCCAGGCCCGGACGGGTCCGAGTACGCCGAAGCGGAACCCGGCGCCGGTCGCCTCCGGAGCGCGCCGCTGCGGTACGCGTGGCCCGCCGTCACGGTCCATTGCTGCCCCCTGTACCCCCGTACCCCTGTGTGCTGCCCCCGCCAGTCTGCCCTGTCCGGAGGGGTCGCGTCAGCAACGGGTGACGCTCTGCACAAGGCCTCGACACATGGCCTTCACACGCATCGAGGGGCCGATGGTTCCCGGATCCGGAGCCAACTTACTGACGGATCGTCAGATTCGGTCTACCGTAAGCCGTATGGAGACCGAGCGCACGGAGCCCTTGCCGCAGACCTTCCCGAAGCCCTCCCCGCAGACTTTCCCGCAGCCCTTTCCGCAGATCATCTCGGTGGACGATCACACGGTGGAGCCCCCCACCGTCTGGCAGGACCGCCTCCCGTCCAGGTACCGGGACACCGGGCCCCGCATCGTGCGGGCACCGCTGAAGGAAATGTCGTTCCTGGGCGGCAAGTTCGCCCCGGTGATGGGCGCCAAGGGTGACGACGGGCCGATCGGTGACTGGTGGGTGTACGAGGACCTGCACCGCCCGCTGACCCGCCTCGACACGGCGGTCGGCTACGACCGGGACGAGATCCGCCTGGAGGTCATCACGTACGAGCAGATGCGCAAGGGCTCGTACGACGTGACGGCCCGCCTCGCCGACATGGACGTCAACCACGTCCAGTCCGCGCTCTGCTTCCCCACCTTCCCGCGCTTCTGCGGCCAGACCTTCACCGAGGCCCCCGACCGCGAACTCGGTCTGCTCAGTGTGCGCGCGTACAACGACTGGATGGTGGAGGAGTGGTGCGGCCCCGACGCCCACGGCCGCCTCATCCCGCTCACCCTGATCCCGCTGTGGGACCCCGAACTCGCCGCCGCCGAGGTCCGCCGCAACGCGGCGCGCGGGGTGCGCGCGGTGGCCTTCTCCGAGATACCCCCGCACCTCGGCCTGCCGTCCATCCACACCGACGCGTGGGACCCGTTCCTCGCGGCGTGCGACGAGACCGGCACGGTCATCGCCATGCACATCGGCTCGTCCAGCAAGATGCCGTCCACGTCACCGGACGCACCGCCCGCCGTCGGCTCGACCATCACCTTCGCCAACTGCTGCTTCTCGATGGTCGACTGGCTGATGAGCGGCAAGTTCGAACGCTTCCCCCACCTGAAGATCATGTACGCGGAGGGCCAGATCGGCTGGATCCCGTACGTCCTGGAACGCGCGGACGTGGTGTGGGAGGAGAACCGGGGCTGGGGCGGAGTGGCGGACAAGGTCCACCGCCCCCCGTCCGAACTCTTCGCCGAGCATGTCTACGGCTGCTTCTTCGACGACGCGTTCGGGCTGCGCAACCTCGACGCGATCGGCGTCGGCAACGTCCTGTACGAGACGGACTACCCCCACTCGGACTCGACCTGGCCCAAGTCGAAGGAGGTCGGCGAGACCCAGATGGGCCACCTGTCACCGGAGGTGGTGGAACGCATCGTGCGGGGCAACGCGATTGCCCTGCTGGGGCTTACGGGGGAGGGGTTGTGGGCGGGGGCGTAGGCGCGTAACGCCGCCGGCGGGCCGGCCCGTACACCCGGGCCGGCCACACCTGGCGCGACGTCAGTGCCCGGCCGCGTAGGAGACGAAGGCGGCCCAGGTCTGCGGGGCGACGCCGAGGCGGGGGCCGGTGGTGTTCTTGGAGTCGCGGATGTGGATGGTGCGGGGGGTGGCGGCGACTTCGACGCAGTCGTTGCCGTCACTGCTGCTGCTGTAGCTGCTCTTGAACCACGTCAGCCCGGTGCCTTCGATGGAGGCGTACTCGCGGATCATGTCTCTCCCAGCACTCGCTCGATGAAGGCTCGTGACTCGTCCGGAGTGAGAGCCCGGGCCCGGATGGCGCCATAGCGCAGTTCCAGGATACGGAGGTGACGCGGTTCTGAGATCGGTCGACCGCTGAATTCGCCATCCGCGCGACCAGTGGCCGAGCCGTTGCTGAACTTCAGCACCTGGATCATGCCAGCCGTCCCTGGGTGGTCTGCCCGCGACGTAGGCATCACCTGAAGATCTACGTGTGGTAAATCGGCCACCTCCAGCAGTCGTTCAAGCTGCTGACGCAGCACGTCAGCCCCGCCGATCGGCTTTCGCAGCGTCACTTCCTCCTGCACGAAACTTAGTTCCGGGGCAGGTGTGCGGTCGAAGATGGAGCGCCGAGCTGCCCTCGCCGCGACCATCCGCTCCAGTTCGTCCTGCGAATACGCGGGCCGCAGTGTCCGCAGCAGTGCGCGCGCGTACTCCTCCGTCTGCAACAACCCATGGATGTTGTGCGTGGTGTACATGCACAGTTCCACTGCCTGTGCCTCCAGCTTGGCCAACTCGCGGACCATCTTCGGATATCGCGCGACGGCCACGTCCTCCTTCATGGCCGACAGTCTGCCCCCGGCCATGAGCACCTGATCCGCCTTGTCCAGATACTCCGGGCGCGGGACCCTGCGCCCGCCCTCCACCTTGTAGACCAGATCCTCGCCGTAACCGATCGCCGCGCCGAACTCCGCCGCCGTCAACCCGGCTTTCTCGCGCCAGAGTTTGAGCTGACGCCCGACCGTAGCCGCCACTGCGCAGGCTTCGTCGTCCACATCCGTCCTCCAGTTGTCACTCACCTGCAACCACCTCCGAGCGAAGCCGTACCCCTGCACAGCGAGGCGCCACCGGGCAGAGCCGGGACAGAAACGCTGCGTACGCACGCGATCACTGGTCAGCGTAGGCGGACGTGGCCACGCTGAGTGATGTGAAAGAGGAAACGGCCCAAGGGGTACGTGAGTTCAGCGTCCAGCTCTCCTGCACACGGCGCGGCGCCCGGATCGCCAGGATGTTGACGATCGAGCAACTGAAGCGTTGGGAAAGGGAGTTCGAGGATGCGCAGAGCATCGTCGGGGAGCTTGCGGCCAACGCCGTGCTGCACGGGCGGGTGCTCGGGCGGGACATGCGGCTTGTGCTGAGGGACGACGGGGTGACCCTGCGGATCGAGGTGGTGGACGCGCGGGGCGACCGGGCGCCCGTCGTGCGGACGGAACCGTGGGGGGAGTCGGGCCGCGGGATGCTGCTCGTGGCGGCGCTCGCCGAGCGCTGGGGTGTTCTCGCGGGGCCGGGCCCCTGCAAGACGGTGTGGGCGGAGCTGCCGACGCCGCGCGGAACGGGCCGCGGTGGGCCGGGTTCAGGCCGCCGGGGTGGTGCTGAGCCGCCGTGCGGGGAGGGCGGCGAGGGCGCAGGCCAGGGCGCAGCCCGTCAGCAGGCCGACCCCGTGGTTGTTGTGCAGGACGCACAGGACGAGGCCCGCGGCGGGGATCAGAAGGGGGAGGAGGCGGGCCGGCAGCGGGCCGGGGCGTAGGGCGGTGATGACGGCGAGGGCGCCCACCAGCCCGCAGAGGGCCACCGAGTCGCCGCCGCCGGTCGGGCTCCACCCCGCCATGCTGACCGCTTGCGCGGCGACCCCGCTCACGAGGAAGACCAGCGGCATCACGAGCGGCCCGAGGACGCGCTGGGCGGTCGGCGCGAGGACGATCAACGCGGCGAGATTGAACGTCAGTTGGGGCCAGCCGGAGGTCTGTGGCAGGAGCGCGGTCACCGCACGCCACCAGGGTGCGCCGGGCTCCCGCTGGAGGTGGTCCATGACGGAGGGGGACCAGGTCTGCACGACAGCCATCGCGGCCATTGCGGCGACCGTCGCCCCCGCCACCCCGGGCACCGGCCGTCGCCACAAGGCACGCAGCAGCTCGACGGGGCTCATACGCCGTCCGCCGCCCGTCGAGGCTTTGACGACCTCGACCCCGGGCAGCACGACGGCCGCCGCGCAGCCGTAGAGGATCACCGTGTGGAAGGACATGACGCCATGGTGCCGGGCGGACGTGGGGTGTCGGCAGAGTGGTCCGTCCTGGGGTGCCGGTGACATTTGTCCGGCCCGGCGTCACCATGAACGCCATGGCGCTGACACCTGCCGAGGCAGACAAGATCCTGGCCGACAACTTCGCACCCTGGGTGCTCGAACTGGGCCTGAGCGTGGAGGAGACCGGTGAGCGGCACGCGGTGCTGCGGCTGCCCTGGTCGGACCGGCTGGCCCGGGACGGCGGCGGGCTCAGCGGGCAGGCCCTGATGGCCGCCGCCGACACCGCCACGGTCATCGCGGTGGCCTCCGCGCGCGGGGCGTACGGGCCGATGACGACCGTGCAGCAGTCCACGACCTTCCAGCGCCCGGTGACCGGCGCCGACGTGCTGCTCGACGCCCGCGTCACCAAGCTCGGCCGCCGCATGGCCTTCGCCGAGATCACCATGACGGCCGAGGGCGCGGACGAGCCGGCTGCCCGAGCCTCCACGGTCTACGCCCTCCTCGGCTGAGCCCCGCGCAGTCCGGTCGTCCGCCGCCCGGCGACGCAGGTCCAAGGTGTCGCCGTCGCGCGTAACTCCGCCACTCAATGGACCAGTTGCTCTTGACCAACACATTGCCCGTGCTATATCGACCGTAGACCCTGGGTGGTTGGAAATCGGGTCACCGGCATCGGTGGCCAAGTGATCGTTTCGCGTGTTACGTTCAGTCGTGCCTGGCACCGAAAGGCTGGGCGCCCGGTGGTCGTACTCCTCCTGACCAAGAGGACGCGGCAGCCGGGTAATCGGGGGAATGAAGTCCGGGGGGACCTTTCGGTTTCCACGCCTGTTCGGGGTGCCCTTCTGGGCTTCCTCCCCCTTGCGACGACGCAAGGGATGAAGACAATGAACCGCAACTCTCTGCGCATGGCTGCCGTTTCCGCCATCGCTGCCGTCACCCTCGGCGGGGCCGCCGGTCTGGCTCAGGCCTCCGAAGCCCGGGTGGCCGCGCCGCAGTCCGTTTCCGTGACGCAGCAGGCCGAGGCCCAGCAGGCCGCGCACGCCCTTCTCGCGAGCCCGTTCGCGGCCCAGCTTTCTCCGGCCGAGCAGGCCGAGATGAAGCAGATCGCCAACGGCGACTTCACGGCCGCCAGCAAGTGGAGCGCCATCAAGGCCGCGTTCAGCAAGGTCGGCGGCTTCGCCAAGGCCATCGCGGGCAAGTACAGCGACTTCAAGAAGTGGTACGACGGCCTGTCCTGGTGGGTGAAGGCCCCGCTCGCGGCCGTCAGCCCCGGCCTGACCATTCTCGACATCTACAACGCCCTGCACTAACGCCGTACGCGGCGCCGGCCGGGTCCGTCCGGACGCACCCGGCCGTCGCCCGCCCCCAGCCGAGACGGAGCGTCCTGGATGAACGACACCGAGTCCCCCCGCGCCACCGCCCAGGGCGCGTGGGCCCTGCCCCTGCCGGCACTTGCGCCGCTGGCGGCCATCGGAATCCTCGCGGACCGGGCCTCCACCCTGTGGAGTTCCATTTCCTGGGTGCTGTGGGCCGTGTCCGTCATTCTGGTGGCGGTCGAGTGGACGCTGGTACGTCGCCGGGGAATGCACCGGTCCGCCCAATGGGGCATGTGCATTCTCGTCCACGCCATACTGGCCTGGCAGTTGGCAGCCCTTTTGATGCGGGTCTGAATAGATCTGTATAGATCTGTTCTGTTCCGTATCGCCACGCTGCCCTGAATTCGTGGTCGCAGGCCCGGTGATGCGGAGAAGGTAAGTAATCGGGGGAAGAAGTCGCGGGCGGCCTTTCGGTTTCCACGCCTGTTCGGGCTGCCCGTGAAGACTTCTTCCCCCATGCGATAACGCACTGGAACCCTACCCGAGCCCCGGCGTCACGTACGGCGGCTGTCCACGCTCTCGCGGCGCGTCGTCGGGGCCGGCCGAAAGGCGGCACATGCCGCAACGGGCGACACATGAAGGAATGGCGCAGTGAAGAAGGGCGACCTGCTCGTAGAGGCGCACGGCCTCGGCCGCTCGTTCGGCTCCAAACGGATCCTGGACGGAGTCTCGCTCGCCCTGCGTGCCGGTGAGGTCACCGGCTTCGTCGGGGCCAACGGCGCGGGCAAGACCACGGCGATCTCCCTGATGCTCGGCCTGTTGCGGGGCGAGGGGCAGACCCGTTTCCTCGGCCGCCCGCTGCACGCCTTCGGCGCCCCCGGCACCGTGGTCGGCGCGGTCCTCGGCGGTGTCGCCGGGCATCCCCGGCACCGGTTGCGGGCCCATCTGCGCATGGTGGCCGCCGGGTCCGCGGTGCCGGACCGGCGCGTCGACGAGCTCCTGGAGATCGTCGGGCTGACCGGCGCGGCCCAACTGCGCCTGCCCGAACTGTCGTTGGGCATGGCCCAGCGGGCCGGCATCGCGCAGGCGCTCCTCGGTGACCCGCCCGTGCTGATCCTCGACGAACCCGCGAACGGGCTCGACCCCCATGCCCTGCGCTGGCTGCGCGAGTTCCTGCGCGCCCAGGCCGGGCTCGGCCGCGCCGTCCTCGTCTCCAGCCATCTCCTGGGCGAGATGCAGCAGTTGGCCGACCGCGTGGTGGTGCTGACCCGTGGGCGGGTGGTGGCGCAGGCGCCGATGGCGGAGATCGTCGAGCGGGTGGCCGGGCGCCGGGCCGTGAACCTTGAGTGCCCCGAACTACCTGTCCTGGCACGGGTGGTGGCGGAACAGGGGGGTCAGCTGACGCCCACCGGTGAGCACACCGGCCTCGTCACCGGCCTCGACCGCGTACGGATCGGCACGCTCGCCGTCGATGCCGGGCTCCCCCTGTACTGGCTGCACGAGGAGCGCCCCTCGCTGGAGGACTTCTACCTGGCCATCGCCGAAGAGGAATTCACGATCTCATGACAGCCCCCGCGACCCTCCCGGCCCCCGCCCCCATCAGTCGCGCCGAGTCCTTCCGCCGTGCCTGCCGGTACGAGTGGCGGCACCTGGGCGCACTGCGGTCGACCTGGATCCTGCTCGGTGTCGTCGCCGTCCTGAGCATGGCCACGGGCGCCACGGTCCTGCTCGACGCGGACGACGACGCCTCGCACCCGGTCCCCGCCGTCGCCGTCGCGGACGCCATCGCGTGGTCCCCGCTGGCCACCCAGATCCCCACCCTCTGCTTCTTCGTGCTCGTCCTGGCCACCGGGCCGGTCTCCACCGACCTCGTACGCGGCGTCGCGCGCACCACCTGGCTCGCCGTCAACGGCCGCGGCACCGCCTACGCCGCGAAGTGCGCGGTCGGCTGTCTCACCGGGCTCGCCGTGGCCGCCGCGAGCGCCCTCCTCGGCTCGCTCGCCTGCGCGGTGACCCTCGCGGTGGCCGGGGCCCAGCAGCCCGCATGGAGCGGGGTACTGGCACCGGCCCTCCGGTTCACCGCCTGGATGGGGTGCTGGGCGGTGCTCTCCATGGCCGTCGCCGTACTGCTGCGGAACCGCACCGTCGCGGTCCTCCTCCTCGTCCTGTGGCCGCTGCTCGGCGAGCGCCTCGCCGGCATGGCGCTGCAGTACGTGCCGGGGCTCGACGGCGTGGGCGACTGGCTGCCGTTCGCGGCCGGCCGGGCCATGCTGACCGACGTCTCGGCCTTCCCGCCCGACGACCGGCCCTTCGCGCGGGCGCTGGTCGGCTCCCATCTGGCCACGCCGGTCGCGGCGGGCGTGTTCTGCCTGTGCACCGCGGCCGTCGCGGCGGCCGGCCTGTGGGCGTACCGCCGCCGTGACGTCACCTCCGTCTGACCTCGGGTCAGGGAAGCCGGGTGCGCGGGCACCTTCGCGTACCTCCGCACGCGAGCACCTGCGCGCACGGGCACCTGCGCGCACGGGCACCTGCGCGCACGGGCACCTGCGCGCACGGGCACCTCATCGAACAAGGAGACACCCCTGTCATGCCATGGGCACGAACCATCACCGTGGGGCTGACCGCTCTCGGTGCACTCACCACGGGCCTGACGTCGGCCTCCGCCACAGCGACCCCTTCCGACGCAGCGCCCCCCACGGCCATCGGAGCCCCGGCGGAAGCGATCCGCACGGCCGGTCCCGCGCCCGCCACCGCCATACCCGGCAGCTACATCGTCACCCTCAAGGACACCGCCCCGCGCGCCGACTCCGCCGCGGGCCGGGCGCTCGCCGCGCGGTACGGCGCCACCGTGAAGCGCACCTACCACCAGGCCCTCAACGGCTACTCGGTCCGCGCCTCGGCCGCGCAGGCTCAGCGGATGGCCGCCGACCCGGCCGTCGCCTCCGTCACCGCCGACCGCGCCTTCCGCGTCACCGGCACCCAGTCCCGCCCGCCGTCCTGGGGCCTCGACCGGATCGATCAGCGGAAGCTCCCGCTGGACCGGAGCTACACCTACCCGGCGGGCGCCGGGGCCGGCGTGACCGCGTACATCCTCGACAGCGGGGTCCGCATCACCCACCAGGACTTCGGGGGCCGCGCCTCCCACGGTTACGACGCCGTCGAGGACGACGCCATCGCCCAGGACGGCAACGGTCACGGCACCCACGTCGCCGCCATCGCCGCGGGCAGCCGCTACGGCGTGGCCAAGAAGGCGAAGATCGTCGCGGTACGGGTGCTCGACGACGCGGGCTCCGGCACCACCGAACAGATCGTCGCGGGCATCGACTGGGTGACCCGGCACGCCGCCAAGCCCGCCGTCGCCAACATGTCGCTCAGCGGCGGGGCGGACGCGGTGGTCGACCAGGCCGTACGGAAGTCCATCGCCTCCGGTGTGACGTACACCGTCGCGGCCGGCAACGACGCCGGGGACGCCTCCGCGCACTCCCCGGCCCGGGTCCGCGAGGCCATCACCGTGGGCGCCACCACCGAACGCGACTCCCGCGACAGCCTCTCCAACTACGGTGCCGCGCTCGACCTGTTCGCCCCGGGGGAGTCCATCGCCTCGGCCTGGAACGCGAGCGACACCTCCACCGTCACCGACTCCGGTACGTCCATGGCGGCCCCGCACGTGGCCGGCGCCGCGGCGCTCCATCTGGCCGCCCACCCCACGGCGCGGCCGGACCAGGTCGCCGCCGCTCTCACCGCCGAGGCCATCACCGGGCTCGTCACCAGGCCCGGCGCCGGCTCGCCGAACCGTCTCCTCACCCTCAAGCCGCCGCGCTGACACGCGCCTTGGGGCACGCGCGGACCTCGGAGGCAGGGCGTCGGGTGCGGTCTAGGTGCCGCGCTGGTCGTGGGTGTCCCGGCGCAGTTGTTCGGTGCGGCGGGTGAGGTCGTCGACGCGGTCGGCGAGGTCGGCGGCCTCGGGCTGCAGGTGGGGACGGGTGGCGGTCAGGGCGCCCACGAGCCGGGCCGGGTCGCTGTGGGCGAGGGCCAGGTTCAGCTCGCCGACCGCGTCCTCGGATCCTGCGGGCAGGTCGGTGAGGGCGGTGATCTGTCCGGCGAGGCGGCGGAGGTCTGCCGCGTTGTCGCGGGCCCAGGCGGTGACGGTGCGATCGGCGGCACGGTTGTCGCGGGTGGCCTGGACCCGCTCTTCGCCGGTACTCCCGGGCGTTCCCGGCCGCAGGCGCAGGTAGCGGCGTTCGGCGGCCTGGCGGCTGGCGACGCCGAGGGGGCCGGCGAGGTCGGCCCAGCTCGCGCCCTGCCGTCGGGCGGTCTCGATCAGCCCGCTCTCCCAGCCGGCCAGCTGTTCACGGACCTCGCGCAGCATCAGCAGCGCGGCCAGGGCCGGTTGCGGGCCCGCGTCGGCGCCGGGCGGCGCCGTGGCCGTCGCCGTGGCGGATTCCTGAGCGTCCTGCACGGACTGGTTGATGGCTTCCAGTGCCGCCGCGGCGGCGGAGAAAGGGACCCCGGCGTCGGGTGAGGTGGCTTCGTTCATGGGGCTTCTCTCTTCGCTCCGCCCTGTCATCCTCCAGATGACATCTTGCTTGTCATCGTTTCGATGACATGCTACAACGGATGCACGTTGAAGCGCATTGGCAGTTTCTGCCTGAACCAACTGGAGGTGTTTCGCGATGTTGATGCGCACTGACCCGTTCCGCGAGATGGACCGGATCGTCCAGCAGCTGTCGGGTACGTCGGGCACCTGGTCGAAGCCGTCCGTCATGCCGATGGACGCCTACCGCGAGGGCGACGCCTACGTGATCGCCTTCGACCTCCCGGGCGTCAGCACCGAGGCGATCGACATCGACGTCGAGCGGAACATGCTGACCGTGAAGGCGGAGCGCCGGCCGGCCGCGAAGGCCGACTCGGTGAAGGTGGAGCTCTCCGAGCGGCCGCTGGGTGTCTTCTCCCGCCAGCTCGTCCTGGCCGACACCCTGGACACCGAGCGGATCCAGGCGGACTACGACGCGGGTGTCCTGACCCTGCGCATCCCGATCGCCGAGCGCGCCAAGCCCCGAAAGATCAGCATCGGCGGGGAATCCGGCCGCAAGCAGATCGCCGGCTGAATCCTCCGGCGTGAGCCGGCGGCGGAGGGCGGGAAAGATCCGACTCCCCCCAGGCACCCCGCCCTTCGCGCCCCCTTCGAGCCCTTCACCACCGTGCGACCGCGGCCTGGATCGAGGGCGCCACCGAGACGACAGCCCTGTGGGACATCGGCGCCGTCCTCTCCGCGGTCGCCGCCGCCGCGGGCGAAGCCCTCACCCATGAGGTCCTCCTCCAACTCCCGCCCGGCTACGACCTCCTGTTCGGCCACCCCCGGCCGACCCGACCACCCCGACCGGCCCGACCATCACCGGCGGACCGGGCCGACAGCCATCGCGCAGAAAGGCAACCGCAGCCATGTACGACCAGCCCCGGCCCCGAGCGCACCCGTCCCGGACCGCCATGACGCTCGACCAGATGCTGGAACGCGTGCGCTACGAAGGCGCCTACCCCACCCGCGAACGGGCTGCGGAAGCCGTCCACCACGTCCTCTCCGCCCTCGGCCGCCAGCTCACCGGAGACGAACGCGTCGACCTCGCCCAGTGCCTGCCCGTCGAGGCCGCTCTCACCCTGACCGCCCAGGTCCCCGACGCCGGACCCCTCACGGGCTGGGGCTTCGTCAAGGACCTGGCCGCCCGCACCGGCGCCACCCCGGCAACCGTCCGCTGGGACACCGGCGCCGTATTCGCCATCGTCACCCGCCTCGCCGGCCCCGACCTCCTCGCCCGCATCCTCCACCGCCTCCCCGACGGATATGCCCTCCTCTTCGGGCAGCCGGAACTGCGCCGCCCCCAGCCGACCGCCGCCTGATCGAGCGGGCCCTCGCAGCCCGCCCGCAGCCGAAGTGCGTCGTACCGGAACAGGCAGCAGTCCCCGCCCCTGGCACCACCGCCGCCCGCACACCCCTTGCCTGACGATGCGTCAGCAATGACGATGGGGCCCGTACGCAGTTGACGGAGTGTCAGATACGGGTGGAGGCGGGCGCGCGGTGCCGATACTGCCGAACGGGCGTCTGGTGTACGGGATGCAGCTTCCCGTCCAGTCGCAGAGCACCATGTACGCGGAGGGGTGGGAGGCCGACGCGGGCCCCCGCGAACTCGTGGAGGTCGCGCGGGCCGCCGACCGGGCGGGCTTCGCCTACGTCGCGAGCTGCGACCACGTGGCCATCCCGCGCCGGCTCGCGGGGCCGATGAGCACCATCTGGTACGACCCGGTCGCCACCCTCTCCCACCTGGCGGCCGTCACCGAGCGGGTCCTGCTGATGAGCCATGTCGCCGTCGTCGGACTGCGCCACCCCCTCATCACCGCCAAGCAGTACGCGACCCTGGACCACCTCAGCGGCGGGCGGCTGATCCTCGGCGTCGGCGCCGGCCACGTGCGGGAGGAGTTCGACGCGGTCGGGGCGGACTTCGCCCGCCGGGGACCCGTGCTCGACGAATCCATCGATGCCCTCCGGGCGGCGCTCGGGCCGGAGGAGTACCCCGCGTTCCACGGCGAGCACTTCTCCTTCGACGGGCTCGGGCAGCGCCCCCGGCCCGCGCAGCGGCGCGTGCCGGTCTGGGTCGGCGGATCGTCCCCGGCGGCGGTCCGGCGCGCCGCCCTGCGCGGCGACGGATGGCTGCCGCAAGGAGACCCGCGCGACCGGCTCCCCGCCCAGATCGGCCGGTTGAGGGAGCTGCGCGAACAGGCCGGGGTCGACGAGCCCATCACCGTGGGCGCGATCACGGAGGCGCTGTACGTGGGTGAGCCCGGCTGGGAGGCCGGCCGGCGCACCCTCACCGGGAAGCCGGAGGCCCTCGCGGAGTCGCTGCGCGCGTACCGCGCGATGGGCGTGGACCAGATCCAGGTGCGGTTCCGCTCCCGCGGATGCGACGAACTCATCGACCAGATGGCCGCGTTCGGGGCCGAGGTCGCCCCGCACCTCAATGACTAGGAGTCCAGCATGGGCAAGCTCGACGGACGGGTCGTCTTCATCACCGGTGGTGCGCGGGGGCAGGGGGAGCAGGAGGCGCGGCTGTTCGTGGCCGAGGGTGCCCAGGTCGTCGTCGCCGACGTGCTGGACGGGCAGGGGGAGGCGCTCGTCAAGGAGTTGGGGCAGGACCGCGCCCGGTTCGTCCATCTCGATGTGAGCCGCGAGGAGGAGTGGGCGGACGCGGTCGCCGCCGCCAAGGACGCCTTCGGGAAGATCGACGGGCTGGTCAACAACGCGGGAATCCTCCGCTTCAACTCGCTCGTGGACACGCCGCTGGACGAGTTCATGCAGGTCGTGCAGGTCAACCAGGTGGGCTGCTTCCTCGGGATCAAGACCGTCGCGCCCGAGATCGGGGCCGCGGGCGGCGGCACCATCGTCAACACCGCGTCGTACACGGCGATGACCGGGATGGCGGCGGTGGGTACGTACGCGGCCACCAAGCACGCCATCCTCGGGCTCACCCGGGTGGCCTCGCTGGAGCTCGCGCACCTCGGGATCCGGGTCAACGCGGTGTGTCCCGGGGCCATCGACACCGCGATGTCCAACCCCGCACAACTCGACCCGACGGCGGACGCGTCGGCGACCTCGGCCGCCCTCGACGAGCTCTACCGCAAGCTGGTGCCGCTCGGCCGGGTGGGCCGCCCCGAGGAGGTGGCCGCCCTCGCGCTCTTCCTCTCCGCCGACGACTCCTCGTACATCACGGGGCAGCCCTTCGTGATCGACGGAGGGTGGCTCGCGGGGGTGTCCCTGTTCTGAGCCCCTTCTGAGCCCCTTCTGAGCCCCGGTTCCGGACGGTTCGGCTGTGCGCTGACTGGGCGTCAGGTATTGACGGTCCTCGCGGCCGGTGGAACAGTCGAGCCCATCACAATCTGACGGTGCGTCAGAAACGCGTGATACCTCATGAAGGAGAAGTCCCTTGGAATTCGGACTCTTTGTGCAGGGATACGTGCCGGCGGCACGGTCCGCGGTCGACCCCATGGCGGAGCACAAGGCGCTGATGGAGGAGACGAAGTACGTCATCCAGGCCGACAAGTCCGGCTTCAAGTACGCCTGGGCCTCCGAGCACCACTTCCTGGAGGAGTACTCGCACCTCTCGGCCAACGAGGTCTTCCTCGGCTACCTCGCCCACGCCACCGAACGCATCCACCTCGGCTCGGGCATCTTCAACCCGCTGGCCCAGGTCAACCACCCGGTCAAGGTCGCCGAGAAGGTGGCCATGCTGGACCACCTCTCCGAAGGCCGCTTCGAGTTCGGCAGCGGGCGCGGCGCGGGCTCCCACGAGATCCTCGGGTTCATACCCGGCGTCACCGACATGAACTACACCAAGGAGATCTGGGAAGAGACCATCGCGGAGTTCCCCAAGATGTGGCTCCAGGAGGAGTACCCGGGGTTCCAGGGCAAGCACTGGCAGCTTCCGCCGCGCAAGATCTTCCCCAAGCCGTACGGGAAGTCGCACCCGGCCATGTGGTACGCGGCCGGGTCACCCTCCTCGTACGCCATGGCGGCGCGCAAGGGGCTCGGGGTGCTCGGGTTCTCCGTGCAGAAGGTCTCCGACATGGAGTGGGTCCTGGAGCAGTACAAGACGGCGATCCGGGACGCCGAGCCGATCGGTGACTTCGTCAACGACAACGTGATGGTGACGTCGACGGCGATCTGTGCGCCGACGCACGACGAAGCGGTGCGGATCGCCGTCGAGGGCGGCCTCAACCGGCTCCAATCGCTGGTGTTCCGCTACCACGACACGTTCCCCCGGCCCGAGGGGATCCCGGAGTGGCCGGAGCTGCTGCCGGAGTACAACGCGGAGATCATCGAGCTGCTCATCGCGGAGGAGCTGATGATCTGCGGGGATCCGGACGAGGTGACGGCGCAGTGCAAGCGGTGGGAGCAGGCGGGGGCGGATCAGTTGTCCTTCGGACTGCCGATCGGGATTTCGTACGAGGACACGCTCCAGACGATTCGGCTCATCGGGGAGCATGTGATTCCGCGCATCGACACGGACCCGGTCCACCGAACCACCCGCTTCCGCAGCGCCTGACCGTCTCTGCACGGCTCCGCCACGGCGGGTGCGGTGCGCCTGCTCGGCACCGGGTGCCCTACGTCTTCAGGGGCGCGGGGAACTGCGCGGGTGCCCCAGCACGGTCCGCACCCGAAAGCGAACCGGGGTTGCCGGGGCTCTGCCCCAGACCCCGTTCACGCCTTGAGGGCGCTCGTCCTCAAACTCCCCCAAGGCCTCAAGGGCCAGGGGGGACCCCCATGACCGGCTGAGGATGCCGAGGCTGGGCACCCTGCCATGGGCAACCCACCTAGGGGCGCGGGGAACTGCGCGAGACGCGAGCACGGTCCGCAGACGACAGCGGGGTGGGCGCGCAAACCCGCCGCGCGGGGAGGTGGGTGGGCAACCCCGCAGACACGGGCCGGCGTCTTCCCGGATCGTCGGCTCGTCACCCGCCCCGGCCGGAGGCCCCCGCGGCACCCCCGGCCGGGGCGGGACCAGCACACCTGCGCCGGGCACCACGCAACGCCTGCGCCGGGCACCACGCAACGCCCGTACCGGAACGCCCGTACAAGAAAGGGACCCCATGCTCGACCATGTGATCAAGGGCGCCACCCTCGTGGACGGCACCGGCACCCCCGCGCGCCTCGCCGACGTCGGGATCCGGGATGGGCGGATCGCCGTCGTCGCCGGGCCGGGCGGGGTGACGGAGGCCGCGGCCACCGGCGAGGACGCCACCGGTCTCGTGCTCGCGCCCGGGTTCGTCGACCCGCACACCCACTACGACGCCCAGCTCTTCTGGGACCCGTACGCCACGCCGTCCATGAACCACGGCGTCACCACCGTCGCCGGCGGCAACTGCGGATTCACCCTCGCCCCCCTCCACCCCGACCGCCCCGAGGACGCCGACTACACCCGGCGCATGATGTCCAAGGTGGAGGGGATGTCCCTCAAGGCCCTTGAGGAAGGCGTCAGTTGGGGGTGGAGCAGCTTCAGGGAGTACCTCGACGCGCTCGACGGGCGCATCGCCGTCAACGCCGGGTTCATGGTCGGCCACTGCGCCCTGCGGCGCCATGTGATGGGTCCGGACGCGGTCGGCGGGCAACCCACCCCCGCTCAGCTCGACGCCATGGTCGCGCTGCTCCACGACGCGATGGAGACCGGCGCCTGGGGGCTCTCCACCACCCAGTCCTCGACCCACTCCGACGGCGACGGCAAACCCGTCGCGTCCCGGCACGCGCTGCCCGCCGAGCTCCTCGCGCTGAGCCGGGCCGTGGGCGAGCACGAGGGCACCCAGCTCGAAGCGATCGTCGCCGGGTGCCTCGACCAGTTCGCGGACGACGAGATCGACCTGCTGGTGGAAATGAGCGCCGTCGCGGGGCGGCCGCTGAACTGGAACGTGCTGACCATCGACGCCGCCGTACCCGAACGCGTACCGCGCCAGCTGGTACCGAGTGAGCGCGCGCGCAAGGCCGGTGGCCGGATCGTGGCGCTCACCATGCCGATCCTCACCCCCATGAACATGTCGCTCGGCACGTTCTGCGCCCTCAACCTCATCCCGGGGTGGGGGGAGATCCTCGCCCTGCCCGTCCCCGAACGCATCGACCGGCTGCGCGACGCGGACGTACGGGCCGAGATGCTGCGCCGTGCCCACAGCAAGGAAGCCGGCATTTTCCGGCGGCTCGCCACCTTCGGCCGGTACGTCATCGGCGACACCTACAGCCCCGAGAACGAGGGCCTGTCGGGGCGGGTGGTCGGGGACATCGCCGCCGAGCGCGGACTCGACCCCTTCCACTGTCTCGTCGAGATCTGCGCCAACGACCGCCTGCGTACGGTCCTTTGGCCCATGCCGACCGACAACGACCCGGCCACCTGGGCGCTGCGCCGCGAGACCTGGGAGCACGAGGACGTGCTGCTCGGCGGGTCCGACGCCGGGGCGCACCTCGACCGGATGTGCGGCGCCCCGTACACCACCCGCTTCCTCGGGGACTGTCTGCGCGGACGCAAGCTCGTCCCGCTCGAGCGGGCCGTGCAGATGCTCAGCGACGATCCCGCCCGGCTCTTCGGGCTGCGCGAGCGCGGGCGGATCGAGGAGGGGTTCCATGCCGATCTCGTCCTGTTCGACCCGGAGCGCATCGAGGCCGGGCCCGCCACTCTCGTGCACGACCTGCCGGGCGACAGCCCCCGGCTCGACTCCAAGGCGATCGGCGTCGTCTCGGTCCGGGTCAACGGTATCGAGACGCTCCGCGACGACCGGGTGACCGGCGCCGTGCCCGGCACGGTGCTCCGTTCGGGACGCGACACCAGGACGGTGAGCACCAAGTGAGCGACGACGCCCGGCAGTTGTTCATCGGCGGGGAGTGGGTGGAGCCCGACGGCGGGCACTATCCCGTACTCGATCCCGCGACCGAGGACGTGGTCGGGTACGCGCCCGAGGCCAGTCGCGATCAGGTGTACCGGGCGGCCGCCGCGGCGCGGGAGGCCTTCGGCGCCTGGTCGCGTACGCGTCCCGAGGAACGCGCCGCGATCCTGGACCGGGCCGCCGGCCTCATGCAGCGCGACTTCGCGCCCAACGCCGAGCTCGCCCGCGCCGAGACCGGCGCCACCACCGCGACGGCGCGCGGCATGCAGGTCGCGGTGGGGGTCTCCCGGTTCCGGCGATATGCGAAGGGCGCCCTGGAGCCGGTGGAGCAGGCGCTCGTGCCGCAGGTCAACGAGGCCGGGCCGATGGGGCGCGCGGGGGTGTTCGGCGCGCTCGCGGTGCGGCAGCCGGTCGGGGTGGTCACCTGCGTCACCTCGTACAACAACCCGTGGGCCAACCCCGCGGGCAAGGTGGCGCCGGCGCTCGCGATGGGCAACACGGTCGTGGTGAAGCCCGCCCCGCAGGACCCGCTGTCGGTGTTCAGGATGGCCGAGGCGCTGGAGGAGGCGGGGGTACCGCGCGGGGTCGTGAACGTGGTCACCGGGTCCGCGCCGGCGGTCGGCGAGGCGGCCGTCGACTCTCCCGACGTCGACATGGTCTCCTTCACCGGCTCCACCGCCGTGGGGCAGCGGATCGCCGAGGTGTGCGGGCGCCATATGAAACGGCAGCTGATGGAGCTGGGCGGCAAGGGCGCCGCGATCGTCTTCGACGACGCCGACCTCGCATCGGCGGTCGCGGGCATCGGCACCACCTTCTCCTTCTACAGCGGGCAGATCTGCACCGCGCCCACCCGCGTTCTCGTGCAGCGCGGTATCCACGACCAGCTGGTCGAGCAGCTCGCGGCGTACGCGGGGTTCCTGAAGGTCGGTGACCCCTCGGCCCGTGACACGGTGGTCGGACCGGTGATCTCGGCCGCCCACCGGGACCGGGTGGAGTCCTATGTGGAGCTGGGGCGGAAGGAGGGGGCGAGCATCGTCGCGGGCGGTGAACGCCCACCACTCGACCGCGGTTTCTATGTGGCCCCCACCCTCCTCGCGGAGTGCACCAACGCCATGCGGGTGGCCCGCGAGGAGATCTTCGGCCCGGTCGTCGTGGTCATCCCCTTCGACGACGAGGAGGAGGGCGTCGCGCTGGCCAACGACAGCGAGTACGGCCTGCTCGACTACGTGTGGTCCGGGGACGTGGCCCGTGCCTTCCGGGTCGCGCGGCGGCTGCGCGCCGGCGGGGTCGGGGTGAACACGATCGGCCGCAACATGGAGGCGCCGTTCGGCGGGTTCAAGAAGAGCGGGGTGGGCCGGGACGTCGGCTCGTACGCGCTGCACGCGTACAGCGAACTCCAGTCGATCGTCTGGCCCGGCTGACCGCCCGACTGGCCCGGCTGACCGTCCGAATCGGCTATGGGGGCCGCCATCCCGCTACTTGGGCTGGGGCTCGGCTACATGGTCCGGGGCTCGGCTACTTGGGCTGGAGCTCGGCCATCTTGTTCCAGCCCTGGCCGGGCACCTCGACGTTGATGATGTCCGGGGTGGCGGCGATGTATCCGGCCATCGTCTCCATCCCGGCGCGGAAGTGGTCGGAGTCGACGTGGGCCGCACCGGCGGCGGAGTCGGCGAAGGCTTCGAGCAGCGTGTACTGGGTGGGGTCGTCCACACTGCGCGACCAGTCGTAGAACAGGTTGCCCGGCTCGGCGCGGGTGGCGGTGGTGAAGTCGTCGACGATGGTGAGCCAGTTGTCGGCGTGCTCGGGACGGACGGTGAACCTGACGGCGATGAAGATCATGCCTCTAACTGTGCCAGGCCCACCCGGTCTCCGCGAAACCGGCCATACCGGGCACCGGCCGCCCGCAGGCCGCCCCGAGCCGGGCCGGTCAGTCGCGGGCGAAGTCGTCGGTCTGGAGGATCAGGTCCACGACGGTTCCTTCGAGGTCGATGGGGGCGCCGAAGTCGAGCGTGAGCTCGTCGCTCTGGTTGGCCATCCTGATCCTGTCGCCGACAGCAGTCACTGTGGCACCCCTCCCCGCCGCGTGTGTGGTCACAGGCAGCCGCGCAGTACAACGATACGCACGGACACCACGTCACGCCGGGCGTCGGGGCGGTCTCAGTCGCCCAGGAACACCGGGTTGGTGAGGGCCGCCATCGGGCCCGGGAAGGCCGGGCTGGTGGGGGCGTGGCGGACCTCCGCGCGGATGTAGGCGGCGTTGGCCGGCGTCGTCTGCCAGGTGGCCGTGCCGCTGTCCGACGCGGGGAGGGCGACGGTGTGCAGGGTGCCCTGGTCGGTGACGAAGCACACCGTGCAGCCGGGAGCGCCGGTCACCTCCAGGTGGGCGGTGACCAGCTCGTCGGGTGCGGCCCGCAGACGGTCGCCGATGCCCGCGTGGCCGCCCCGGGCGCCCGAGACGCCGAAGGACAGGGAGACCGCCGCCGACTCCGCGACGTAGGAGTGCCCTGCTTTCAGGCCCGCCTGGATCGCCCGCGTCGTCAGGTCGTCGGCCAGCACCACCGTTTGAGGGCCGCCGACGCGGTCCGGGTCGCGGTGGGCGTCGCTGTTGCCCATCGCGGGCAGCCACGCGCGCCCGGAACGCGCCGCAATCACAAGGGAGTTGTCCCATTCGAGGAGGGCCACCTCGTCGTCCGGGGTGTACGGGCCGTTCCACACCTCCACCGCGTCCGCGTCGCCGAACCCGAACTTCCAGCTGCAGCCGACGCACGTGGCGTGCGGGTGGGCCGGGACCACGAGGCCGCCCGCCGCGCGGACCTCGCGCGCGAAGTGGCCGAAACGGTTGTCCCGGGCCCGGTAGCGCCAGTCGATGAAGTGTCCGGGCTCGGTGCCGAGGGCGACGACATGGCCGTTGCGGGTGGTGATCTCCTCACCCGTCATGATCAGCAGGTCGTCGCCCCACAGGCCCTGCCAGGCCCGGTGCCCCGACGACGTGTTGTGCTCGGAGGTGTTGATGAAGTCGAGCCCCGCCGCACGGGCGTGCGCCGCGATCTGGGCCGGGGTGCGGCCGCCGTCGGAGTGCACCGAGTGCAGATGGCAGTCGCCCCGGTACCATCCCCGGCCCCGGCCCTTGGCGCGCGGCGGCGGATAGACCGGCGCGGGGGTGGTGCCGGGCTCGCCGTACTTCAGCGTGACCGTCACCGTGTACGGCAGGCCCTGCGGGGCGACCGTGTACGGGCCGAGCGCGATGTGCCAGGTCCCGGCGCGCACCGGTCCGCGCAGATAGCCCGGGGTCGCGTCGTCGGCGCGCAGGAAGAACTCCGTGCGCGCCCCGCCCGACCAGCCTCTGAACCCGGCCCCGCCGAGCGCCGTGCCGCGCTCGTCGAAGATGCCGATGTCGAGCGCGTTGTTCTGCGTGCCGGGCGGCACGCTCGCCTTCTGGTACGCGTACGAGACCATCAACTCCCGTACGCCTCGCGGCACTTCGACGGGCAGGTATACGAAGTCGGGGGCGCCGGGCGGCAGCGTGCCGCGCACCACTCTGGTCTCATCGGGGCGGGTGGAGCCGGGCCTGGCGCCGGGGGCCGCGTTCGCGAAGCTCACGGTTCCCAGGGTGAGTGCGGTGGCCGCGCCCGTCGCGATGAGGCTTCGCCTGCCGATGGGGGCGGATCCGTGCTGGCTGTGCTGGCCGTGCCGTTCGCGCTGGTCGCGCCGACCCTGCCGGTCATGCTGACCCTGCTGGTCGTACGGTCCCTGCTGGTCGTACGGCCCGTGCTGGTCGTGCGGTCCGTTCTCGGTCATGAGCTGGGCTCCCCTGAGTCGGAAGGGCGGGAGGGCGGTGCTGCCCCTCCCGGACGCGCCTGCCCACTGTCGTACCCGCGTGTGAACAAGGGGAGTCGGAGAGTTGAGGGGTGGTGTCCGATTCCGGGCGGGGCCGCGTGGCCCGGGAGCGTCTCTTGCGGTTGGGCGGCGCCGGGGATAGGAAGTGACCCGGACTCCAGACCGACCGGAAGGTATGCCGATGCGCATCGCCGCCACCATCTTCCTCACCGACCAGACGATCACCCCCGTACGCCTGGCGCGCGAGCTGGAGGAGCGCGGGTTCTCCGGGCTCTACCTGCCCGAGCACACCCATATCCCGGTGGAGCGGGTCACCCCCTATCCGGCCGGCGGGGAGCTGCCGCCGGAGTATGGACGCACCCTCGACCCGTTCGTGGCGCTCGGCCAGGCCGCGGCGGTCACCGAGCGGCTCCAGCTGGGCACCGGGATCACCCTGGTCGCGCAGCACGACCCGATCGACCTCGCCAAGCAGGTCGCGACCCTCGACCACCTCTCCGGCGGGCGCTTCACGCTCGGACTCGGCTTCGGCTGGAACAAGGAGGAGGCGGCCGATCACGGTGTCGCGTGGGCGAACCGGCGCGACCTAGTGCGGGACCGGATGGGGCTGATGCGCGCGCTGTGGGCGGCCGAACCCATCGCCTACGACGGGGAGTTCGGGTCGGTCAGGGCCTCGTACGCGTATCCCAAGCCGGTACGCGACGGGGCGCCGCGGATCCTCGTCGGCGGGGCGGCGGGGCCGAAGCTGTTCGCACACATCGCGGAGTACGCGGACGGGTGGATGCCGATCGGGGGGCGCGGGCTGGCCGACTCCCTGCCGGTGCTGCGGAGGGTGTGGGAGGAGGCGGGGCGGGCGCCGGGTGACCTCCAGGTCGTGCCGTACGCGGTGGTGCCGGGGGCGGGGAAGCTGGGGCGGTATGCGGAGTTGGGGGTCGAGGAGGTTGTGGTGCAGTTGCCTTCGGCGGGGGAGGGTGGGGTGGCGGCGGCCCTCGACGAATACGCCCAGTTCCTCTAGGGCCCCTGGGGCTCCGCCCCAGGGGCCGGTTCGCGCCTTGAGGGCGCTCGTCCGCAATCTCCCCCGAGGCCTTAAGGGCCAGGGGGGACCCCCATGACAGGCTGGGGTGGCCTGAACTGGGCATGCCGCCCAGATGGCAGGGGGGACCCCCATGACGGACTGAGGATGCCGATGCTGGGCGCCCTGCCGAGGTCAGCCCCGACGGGGGCGCGGGGAGCTGCGCAGCTGGGGGGCGCTCGTATCCTCGGAGGATGACTTCCAGCGCGCAGCCCCCCACCCCGCACACCCCCGGCGCACCGACCGCCAACGCGATGCGACGCGCGCTGAAGCGCGCCAGGGACGGGGTCGCGCTCGACGTCGTCGAGGCCGCCGTGCTGCTGCAGGCACGCGGCGCCGACCTCGACGACCTCACCGCGTCCGCCGCCCGGGTCCGCGACGCCGGCCTCGCGGCGGCCGGCCGGCCCGGAGTGATCACGTACTCCAAGAGCGTCTTCATCCCGCTCACCCGGCTGTGCCGGGACACCTGCCACTACTGCACCTTCGTCACCGTGCCCGGCAAGCTCCGCCGGGCCGGCCACGGGATGTTCATGTCACCCGACGAAGTGCTCGACGTCGCCCGCCGCGGGGCCGAACTGGGCTGCAAAGAAGCCCTGATCACCCTCGGTGACAAGCCCGAGGACCGCTGGCCCGAAGCGCGCGAATGGCTCGACGCGCACGGGTACGACGACACCATCGCCTATGTGCGCGCCATGTCCATCCGGATCCTGGAGGAGACCGGGCTGCTCCCGCACCTCAACCCCGGAGTCCTTTCCTGGACCGACTTCCAGCGGCTCAAGCCCGTCGCGCCCTCCATGGGCATGATGCTGGAGACCACCGCGACCCGCCTGTGGTCCGAGCCCGGCGGCCCCCACTACGGCTCCCCCGACAAGGAACCCGCCGTACGGCTGCGGGTGTTGGAGGACGCGGGGCGCTCCTCGGTGCCCTTCACCAGCGGGCTGCTCATCGGCATCGGCGAGACGTATGAGGAGCGCGCCGACTCGCTGTTCGCGCTGCGCCGCGTGGCACGCGCCTACCACGGCATCCAGGAGCTGATCATCCAGAACTTCCGCGCCAAGCCGGACACGGCGATGCGCGGCATGCCCGACGCCGAGCTCGACGACCTGGTCGCGACGGTCGCCGTCGCCCGGCACATCATGGGCCCGGCCGCTTGCCTCCAGGCGCCGCCCAACCTGGTGGCGGGGGAGTACGGCCGGCTGATCGGCGCGGGCATCGACGACTGGGGCGGGGTCTCGCCGGTCACCATCGACCACGTCAACCCCGAGCGCCCCTGGCCGCGGATCGAGGAGCTCGCCGAGAAGTCGGGCACCGCCGGGTTCTCGCTGCGGGAACGGCTGTGCATCTACCCGGAGTTCGTGCGGCGCGGCGAGCCGTGGCTCGACCCCCGGCTGCTGCCGCACGTGCGCGCACTCGCCGACCCGGAGACGGGCCTGGCGAACGAGGCGGCCCAGGTGCGCGGTCTGCCCTGGCAGGAGCCCGACGAGGGCTTCACCGCGAGCGGCCGCACCGATCTGCACCACACCATCGACACCGAGGGCCGCACCGGCGACCGCCGCGACGACTTCGACTCCGTGTACGGGGACTGGGCGGAGCTGCGCGAGGCCGCCGCACCCGGCATGGTGCCGTCGCGCATCGACGCCGACGTACGCCAGGCGCTGGCGACGGCCGCCGACGACCCGACCCGGCTCACCGACGACGAGGCGCTCGCGCTGCTGCACGCGGACGGCGAGGCCCTCGACGCGCTGTGCCGGGTCGCGGACGACGTCCGCAAGTCGATGGTGGGCGACGACGTCACGTACATCGTCACGCGCAACATCAACTTCACCAACGTCTGCTACACCGGCTGCCGCTTCTGCGCCTTCGCACAACGCCGCACGGACGCGGACGCATACACCCTGTCGCTGTCCCAGGTGGCTGATCGGGCTCAACAGGCCTGGGACGTCGGGGCCGTCGAGGTCTGCATGCAGGGCGGTATCCACCCCGACCTGCCGGGCACGGCGTACTTCGACATCGCGCGCGCCGTGAAGGAGCGGGTGCCGGGGATGCACGTCCACGCGTTCTCGCCGATGGAAGTGGTGAACGGCGCGACCCGCACCGGCCTGTCCATCCGCGAGTGGCTGACCGAGGCGAAGGCGGCCGGGCTCGACTCGATCCCGGGCACGGCGGCGGAGATCCTCGACGACGAGGTCCGCTGGATCCTCACCAAGGGCAAGCTGCCGACGGCGACCTGGATCGAGGTGATCAAGACCGCCCACGAGCTGGGCATCCGTTCCTCGTCCACGATGATGTACGGGCATGTCGACCAGCCCCGCCACTGGCTGGGCCACCTTCGTACGCTGGCCGGGATCCAGCAGGAGACCGGCGGCTTCACGGAGTTCGTGACCCTGCCGTTCATCCACACCAACGCGCCGGTGTACTTGGCGGGAATCGCGCGGCCGGGGCCCACGGCCCGAGACAACCGGGCGGTCACGGCCATGGCCCGCCTCCTGCTCCACCCGCACATCCCCAACATCCAGACCAGCTGGGTGAAGCTGGGGCAGGAAGGGGCGGCCGAGATGCTGCGCTCGGGCGCGAACGACCTGGGCGGCACGCTGATGGAGGAGACCATCTCCCGTATGGCTGGGTCGAGTTATGGCTCGTATCGGTCCATCAAGGATCTGGTGGCGATCGCGGAGTCCGCAGGGCGTCCGTCTCGTGCGCGCACGACGCTCTACGGGGAGGTGCCGGCGGAGCGGGTCACCGCGGCCCACGCCTCGGACGGGCATCTGCCGCAGTTGCTGCCGGTGGTGGGGGACTGAGGGCCGGGGGCCCGCCGCGCGCCGAGGTGTTCTGGCGGGCCCGATAGGGTCGGAGGCGGGGGAGTGACGCGCTCACCGCTCATGGGGAGGGGCAAGGGTCGTGCGGCCTTCGATGCAGGAGCTCATCCGGCGCCGCAAGCGGGCCGGCTTCGTGGGGCGGCGGGCCGAACTCGCCGTGTACCGGCGCAACTTCGATCTGCCGGTCGAGGACGAGCGGCACCGCTTCGTCTTCCGGGTGCACGGTGACGCCGGGGTCGGAAAGACCTCACTGGTACGGGAGTTGGAGCAGGCGGCACGCGAGCGTGGTGCGCTGGCCGCCACCCTGGACGAGGGCGCCGACAGCGTCCCGGAGGTACTCGGGGCGATCAGCGAGGCGTTCGCCCGGCAGGGGTGGCCGCTCAAGGCGCTCGACCGGATCCTCGCCACGTACCGCAGGCGCCGGCACGAGGCGGAGGCGGGGGGCGCCGACACCGGGGCGGGCCCGTCGGCGGGGGCGCTCGTCACGGCACGGGCGGGCCTCGCCGGCATCGGGCTCGTGCCGGGCGCCTCCCTGGTGACCGCGGCCCTCGACCCCGTCGAACTCGCCGAAGGCGCCGACCGATTGCGGGGTGCGCTGAGCGCGCGCCTGGGGCGTCAGGAGGATGTGCAGCTCGTCCTCGATCCGCTGCGCGTGCTCACCCCCGTCTTCGTCGAGGAGCTGGCCCGGGTGGCGGCCCAGGTTCCGTGGGTGGCGCTCTTCTTCGACACCTACGAACGCACCGGTGCCTTCCTCGACGGCTGGCTGCGCGACCTCGTCACCACCGACCGCTACGGCGCGCTCCCCGCCACCACCGTGCTCACCCTGTCCGGCCAGGGCCGCCCCGACCCGCTGGCCTGGCCCGCCGCCGCGGACTACGTCGCCGAGCTGCCCCTGGAACCCTTCACCGAGGACGAGGCCCGCCAACTGCTCGCCACCAAGGGGGTGGTCGACGAGGAGGTCGTGCGGGACGTACTGCGCCTGTCCGGCCGTCTCCCGGTGCTGGTCAGCACCCTGGCCGGCGCGCGGCCCGCGACCCCGGCCGACATCGGCGACCCGAGCGCCACCGCGGTCGAGCGGTTCCTGAAGTGGGAGCCCGACCCGGTGCGCAGGAGCGCCGCGCTCGAAGGCGCGTTGCCACGGCGGCTCGACGAGGACGTCTTCCGCGCGGCGGTGACCGGCGACGCGGCCGGGCTCTTCGGCTGGCTGCGGTCCCTGCCGTTCGTACGGGACCAGGGCGGCCGGATCAAGTACCACGACGTCGTCCGCGCCCCCATGCTGCGCCTCCAGCGCACCGCGTCGCCGCAGCGCTGGCGCGCCGGGCACGAGCGGCTCGCCGCGTGGTACGCCCACGAGGTGGCCGCCGCCGGCAGCGAGGGGCGCTGGCGCGACGAGGCGTGGCGCGAGCCCCGGCTCGAAGAGCTGTACCACCGGTTGTGCGCCGACCCGGCGGGCGCGTTCGGGCAGGTGCTGCGCGACGGCATCGAGGCGTGCCGCCAGGGCACGGTCACCGCGGGCCACTGGGCGCGGATGGTCGCCGAGGCGGGCGAGGACGCCCACCGCGAGCCGCTGCGCAAGTGGGGCGCGGCCTGCCTCGCCGCGCTCACCGCCGAGCATCGCCACGGCGTCGACGTGCTCGGCATGATGCTGGCCCGCCCCGAACTCACCGACGCGGACCGGGTCGCCGTGTACGTCGCCCGCGCCTGGGGCTACTTCAGGGCCGAGGCGTACGAGGAGTGTCTCGCGGACCACCGGCGGGCGCTCACCCTGGACGCGTCCTGCGCGGACGCCCATCACGGGCGGGCCGTCGCACACCGCGCCGTCGGCGACTACGCGGCGGCCCTGGTCGACCTCGACCTGCTCGAAGCGCTGGAGCCCGGCCGGCCCCGCGCGCCGCGCGAACGCGGCGAGACCCACCGGCGCGCCGGCCGCTACGCCGACGCGGTCACCGAACTCGACCGGGCCTTCACGCTCGGCCCCGGCGACGCCCTCATCCTGGGCAGCAGAGGCCAGGCGAAAGCCCAACTCGGGCGCACAGCAGAGGCGTTGGACGACTTCGACCGGGCGCTGCTCATCGACCCGGACTACGGCTGGGCGCTGGTGCGCCGGGCCCATGTGCGGGGTCTGCTCGGCGACACGGCGGGCGCGCTCGGTGACCTCGACCGCGCCGAGCGGCTCTCGCCGTCGTGGGCCTGGGTCCTGGGCGAGCGCGGCGACGTGTACCGGTTCGCGGGCCGTTACGAGGAGGCGGTCGCCGCGTACGGGCGGGCGCTCGCGCTCGATCCCGGGTACGCGTGGGCGCTGGGCAGCCGGGCGGTGGCCCTCGCCGAACTGGGCCGCGCGGGCGAGGCGCTGGCCGACCTGGACCGCGCGGTGGCGATGGTGCCGGGCTATGTATGGGCGTACGAGCAGCGCGCGCGGCTGCACCGGGCCGCCGGCCGTGAGGAGCCGGCCCTCGCGGACCTGGCGCGCGCGGCCCACCTGCGGGCGGCCGGCGAGGGGGCGGCACGGGGCATACCGCCCGGCCCGTTCCCGGCCGACGAGGACGACCCCGCCTACCCGGGCACCCCGCCGGGGCCGGGGCCGGGGCCCGCGGTCCAGGGTTGAGTGCCCGGCCCGGGCGGAGGACACGATCCGGGGCTGAGGGTGCCCCCCGGGGGCTGAGTGCCCGGCCCGGGCGGAGGGCACGATCCGGGGCTGAGGGTGCCCCCGGGGCGGAGTGCCCGGCCCGGGGCTGAGGGCGCGCCCCGGGCCCGCCCGGAAGGACCGGGCGTGTACAGGACCGGTCAATCTGCCCTCTTAAACGGGCGCATCCGTTCAGGTACCGTGCTGCCGCATGAGCGCAGCCGCATCCGCACCCATATGGGGCCGGGCCGAACAGCAGGACTTCCGTAGCCGCGTACGGGGTTGCCTGCTGGGCGGGGCGATCGGCGACACCCTGGGCGCCGGCGTCGCCGGGCTGGCGCTGAGCGAGATCCGCGAGCGTCACGGCCCGGACGCCCTCGACGACCTCGTACCGGTGCACGGCCGCGCGGGCGCCGTGACCGCGGCCACCCAGCTCACCCTGTTCACCGTCGACGGGCTCATACGCGCCCAGGTCCGCCGCGACACCGGCGCCTGGCACCCGCCCACCGATGTGCACCGCGCGCACCTGCGCTGGGCCGCCACACAGCGCGACTGGGGCCCCGACGAGCGCCGCGAGGACAACGGCTGGCTCGCCCGCCAGGAGTGGCTCTACGCCCGCCGCGACCCCGCCAAGACCTGCCTCGTGGGGCTCGGCGACGACATCATGGGCACCCTGGAGCAGCCGAAGAACCCGGCCGCCGACGACCCGGCCGCGCTCACCCGGTCCGCGCCGTTCGGCCTCCTCGTGGGCTGGGAGCCGCAGCTGGTGCTGCAACTCGCCGTGGAGTGCGCGGCGCAGACCCACGGCGACCCGGCCGCCTACCTCGCGGCGGGCGCGCTCGCCGTCATCGTGCACGGGCTCGCCCGGGGCGAGTCCATGGACGGCGCCGTCCAGCGGGCCCTCGCGCAGCTCGCCGTACGCCCCGGGCACCAGCGGGTCACGGAGGCGCTCCAGCACGCGCTCGGCGCCGTACGCCAGGGCATGCCGAGCCCGGCCCTCGTCGCCACCCTCGGCGCCGGGCACACCGCCCCCGAGGCGCTCGCGATCGGCGTGTACTGCGCCCTGGTCGGCGAGGACATCCGGCACGGGCTCCTGCTCGCCGTCAACCACGACGGGCCCTCGGACGCCACCGGCACCGTCTGCGGAAGCCTGCTCGGCGCGATGCACGGCGAGACCGCGCTGCCCCCCGCCTGGCTGGCCCAACTGGAGGGTCGCGCCACGGTACTTGAGCTCGCCGACGACTTCGCGATGGAGATGACCCAGGGGCCCGCGCTGCACGGCCCGGCCGTCAACACGGCGGGGTGGCTGCTCCGCTACCCGAGGGGCTGAAACCACTCGTGCGAGCGAAGGATCGGCTCCGGCGCCGCGTGTCACTCGCGCACGCGCGCGGGCGTTCGCCAGGGTCGTCGCCATGACCCCCCTTCCCACCGCCCGTATCCCGCACGGCCGCCGCACCCCGTCGGCCCGCTGGTTCACGGCACCGCTGGTGGCCCTCGCCCTGCTCGGCTCCGGTGCCGGCGCCTCCTCCGCCGCAGTGCCGGCCGACGACGCCGATCACCAGAGTTACGTACAGAGCGAGACCGTGCCCGCTCTCGCCGACCCCGCGGCTCGCGAGGACGAACTCCCGCCGTACGACGCCGGAGAGGCCCAGCAGGCCGTCGACGACATGGTGATGGACGAGGAGGCGGACGACGCGAAGGGGGCGGGGCGGCACTGCCCGCCGTCCGAGGACGACAGCAAGGACGGCTACGGGCAGCAGGACGGCTACGGGCAGCAGGACGGCCACGAGTGGCAGGACCGCTACGGGTGGCAGGGCGGATACGAGCAGCAGGACGGGTACGACCGGCAGGACCGGTACGACCGCTGGGGCCCGCACCGCGACGAGGCCTACCCGGCCGAGAGCGGCGGCGGCGACGGCCAGGACGCCCCCGCGCCGCGCCGGAACGACGACGATCCGGAGATCGTCGGCTGACGCGCCCGTCATTCGGCCGTTGCGCCCCTCAGTCGGCTGTCGTGCCCGTCAGCCGGCCGTCGCCCCTCAGTCGGTCATCGCCACCTTCGGGTCCCCGCCCTCGGGCTGTGCCGCGACCTTCGCGTCCCCGCTCTCGGGCTGTACCGGTACGGCCGCCGTCGCTCCGTTCGCCGAACCCGGCCCACCCGCATCGGAGTTGATCCGCGCGAGCAGCGCGTCCCGCTCCGGGGTGTCCTCCGGCTTGACCAGGCCGATCACGACGTACAGGACGAGTGAGATCACGAGCGGCACCGACACCTGCCACTGCAAGGCCACGCCCGTCTTCTGCGAGCCGTCCAGGTCGTAGTTGACGAAGAAGAACGCGAGCAGCCCGGCCGCCCAGCTGGTGAGCGCCGCCGTCGGGCCGGACCGGCGGAACGGCCTCAGCATGCCCAGCATGAACGGGATCGCGATCGGCCCCATGAGCCCCGCCACCCACTTGATCACCACGGTGATGATGTCCTTGAACGTGGGCGAGCTGACCTGCGTCGCGATCGTCATCGACAGGCCGAGGAAGACGAGCGTCGACAAGCGGGCAGCGACCAGACCCGCGCGCGCGTTCCAGGCGCGGGCCGACTTCGACAGGACCGGCATGATGTCCCGGGTGAAGACGGCCGAGATGGCGTTGGCGTCCGACGAGCACATGGCCATGGTGTGCGAGAAGAAGCCGACGACGACCAGGCCGAGCATGCCGTGCGGCAGCAGTGTCTCGGTCATCAGGGCGTAACTGTCCGAGCCGTCGGGCTTGTTGGCGCGGACGAGGAGCGGCGCGCACCACATGGGGAAGAAGAGCACGGTGGGCCACACCGCCCACAGGATCGCGGACAGCCAGGCCGAACGGGACGCCGAGCGCGCGGAGTCGGTGGCCATGTAGCGCTGGGCCTGGTTCCACATGCCGCCGTTGTACTCGAAGGTCTTGATGAACAGGAACGCCATCAGGAACGTGACGGTGTACGGGCCCGCGGTGGGGTCGGCGTGGTCGGCGGGCAGCTTGTCCCAGACCGTCCACAGCGTGGAGAAGCCGTCCAGTTTGCCCATGACGGCGATCAGCATGGCGAGCCCGGCGAACAACTGGATGATGAACTGGCCGAGTTCGGTGAGCGCGTCCGCCCACAGGCCGCCGACCGTGCAGTAGATCGCGGTGATGCACCCGGTGATGAAGATGCCCTGGGTGATCGTGATACCGGTGAAGACCGACAACAAGGTGGCGATCGCAGCCCACTTGGCGCCCACGTCGACGATCTTCAGCAGCAGCCCGGACCAGGCGAGGGCCTGCTGTGTGGAGACGTTGTAGCGGTTCTTGAGGTATTCGAGCGGCGAGGCCACGTGGAGTCGGGACCGCAGCCGGTTGAGGCGGGGCGCGAAGAGTCTGGCTCCGATGCCGATGCCGACCGCGATGGGGAAGGACCATGTCACGAACGACGTGACGCCGTACCGGTAGGCGATACCGGCGTATCCGGTGAACATCACCGCGCTGTAGCCCGACATGTGGTGCGAGATGCCGGAGAGCCACCACGGCATGCGGCCGCCAGCGGTGAAGAAGTCGGAGACGTCGTCGACCCGTTTGTGGGACCAGATGCCGATCGCGACCATCACACCGAAGTAGCCGATGAGCACGGCCCAGTCGAGACTGTTCATGTGCCCCCTCCCAGGGGTCCGCCTTGTGAACGTCGCTGTACGACGCCTGTGAACTCGGATGCTCTTCGTCAGCGCGTCCGGCTCAGCGGGCCCCGTGCGGGAGCGGGGACTTGGAGGATTGAACCTCTTGGCGCAGGGAGTGGTCAAGACATCTGGCGGTCATGGATATGAACACCGATCAGGAAGTAGAACGAATTTACTTCGCCTTTGCCTCGGGGGTGTTGTCGTGTGCGTGACGGGGGCCACACGATGAGCGGGCACTTCGTCAGGCTCCGCCCGTCAGGGCACGGGCGCGCGTACCGAAACGAACGACCGCACGGGATGCGGGTCCCGTGCGGTCGAGGAACTGAGGATCAACGTCCTTCCATGGAGGGGCGATTGAGGCGCTACCTCATCAGCTCACCGGCGTTCACAAGGAGCGACTGGCCGGTGATCGCGCGGGCCCTGTCGGAGGCCAGGAAGACCGCGGCGTCGGCCACATCGCCGTCCGTCGCCAGCTCCGGCAGCGCCATCCGCTCCGTGAGCCGGCCGAGCACCTCCTCCTCGGGCACGCCCTCGGTGTGCGCGGTGAACTGGACGTACGCCTGCACCGGCGGCCCCCACATCCACCCCGGAAGCACCGTGTTGACCCGGATGCGGTCGGGCCCGAGCTCCCTCGCCATCGAGTACATCGCCGAGGTCAGCGCGCCCTTCGACGCCGCATACGCCGCCTGCCACACCTGGGAGGGCGCCGCCACCGATGACTGCGTACCGATGACGACGACGGAGCCGCCGTGTGCCTTGAGCGCCGGCAGGCAGGCCCGGGTCATGCGCAGGGTGCCGAGCAGGTTCACGTCGATGACCTGTTGCCAGGTGGTGAAGTCCGCGTCCTGGAGGCCGCCGAAGTAACTGTCCCAGGCCGCCACGTGCACCACCGCGTCGATGGCGCCGAACCGCTCCACGGCGAGCGCGGCCAGCGCCTCGCACTGGGTCTCGTCGGTGATGTCGGTCGGCAGATGGGCGGTGCGGGCGCCGTCCGGGTCGATCTCGGCCGCGGACTTCGCGAGGTTGGCCGCGGTGCGCGCGCCGAGCACCGCGTTGCCGCCGTCGCGCACGACGGCCGCCGCGACCTGGTGCCCGAGCCCGGCCCCGACCCCGGAGACGATGACGGTCTTCCCACTCAGCAACATCCGGTCGCCTCCAGGCACTGGCACATTTTCTGACGGAGCGTCAGAGTAAGCCGCGTCCGGTGACGGAGGGAAGGGAAGCGGCATGAGCGAGGACACACGGCCCGAGGCGTACGCGGAGCTGGCGTCGGTGGGGCCCTACGGGGTGCGGCCGGGACATGCGCTGATCACCATGGTGGAGCCGCACCCGGGCCATGAGTACGCGTACAACCGCTGGTACGAGGACGACCACTACTACGCCGGCGCGATGGCCATGCCCTGGATGTTCTCCGGGCGGCGCTGGGTGGCGACCCGCGAACTCCAGGAGCTGCGCTACCCGGAGAAGTCCGCGATCGCCCAGCCGGTCGGCGCCGGGTGCTACCTCTCCACGTACTGGATCACCGACGGGCGCTACGACGAGCACATGAAGTGGACCGTCGGCATCAACAAGCGCCTCAATCGCGACGGCCGGGTCTACCAGGACCGTACCCATGTCTTCACCGCCTTCCAGGACCATGCGGCCACTGTCTACCGCGACGGTGCGGCCGGCCCCCGCGACTACCATGCGCTCGACCACCCGTACGCGGGGCTGGTCCTGGAAGTCGTCGATGCCGAAAGCCCGGCTGCGCGGGCGGAGTTGCTGGAGTGGCTGCGCTCGCGCCATCTGCCCCGGCGCCTTCCCGGGGGGCCGGCCGCCATGGTGACGGTCTTCGCGCCGACGCCGCTGCCGGGCGACCGTATGTCGTACGTGAAGCAGGTCGAGGGCGTCGGCACCCGGCTCACCCTGCTCTGGTTCCTGGAGCGTGACCCGAGGGAGGTGTGGGCCGATCACTTCACCGGGCTCGATGAGGCGATCGCCGAAACGGGTCTGGGGCGGCTGGAGTTGGCGGCGCCGTTCATCCCCACTGTCCCGGGCACCGACCGCTATGTGGACGAGCTGCGGTGACCGGCTGTTCGACGGGCTGCGGTGGCCGGCCGGGAGGCAGCCGTCCGCGCGCGACGGGCGCGGGCAGGGCGGCGGGCGGGGTGGCAGGCCCGCGGGCAGGGTGGCGCGGGCAGGAGGGCCGGGGGCCGCGGGCATGGCCGAGCCCCCTCGGCCGGGACGGCGGGCCAGTCGAGAGGGCTCTTGTCGGTAATGCGGGTATCACGATGACGGTTGGCGTGGTCAGCTGAGGGAATCCCGGGTCACCTCGGCCACGAACGCGTTCCACGCGCCGGGGGCGAAGGAGATCGAGGGGCCCTCGCAGACCTTGGAGTCCCGCACAGCGATGGATTCCATCACGGGGGACTTGACCTCAACGCATGCGCCGTTTCCGGTGGAGTACGAGGACTTGGTCCAGGTGTCCGTGGCGCCCTGAAGAATTGCCATGTTCGCTCCGGTTCTTGCGAGTTGGTCGTTCTCGGCCAGCGGTCTTCGTTGGCGTGATCGACGCTACTCGCAGCCTCCGGGGTGCGGGGCGGCCATTCACTCGACCGGATGGCATATTCCGGTTGGGCCTTCCACCGCGGTACGCGTGGGGTGTACCGTGCCGCGCTTCAGCGCTCGGCCCGCCGTTTCAGCACTCATCCCGCCGTTTCATCGGCATACTCCTTGGCGATCGCGGTGATGAATTCCCGGGTCTGGTCCACATTCAGGGCCTGCGCCCGCAGATGCTCGTACATCACGCTGTATTTCTGGACATCATTCGCCTTTTCCAGATACAGATCGCTGGTGATGCCCTCGATGTAGACAACGCTGGAGTCCGACGCGTCGGGGAATTCCAGGATCGCGTACTGGCCGTTGATTCCGGGGTGCGCGCCCATGCTGAACGGCAGTACCTGCACGGTCACATGGGGCAGCTGGGACTGCTCGATGAGGGATTCCAGCTGGTCGATCATCAGTTGCTTGCCGCCGACCCTGCGGCGCAGCGCCGCCTCGTCGATGACCACCCACAGCCGCAGCGGGTTCTCCGCCGCCTTCACGCGCTCCTGCCGGCGCAGCCGGACGTTCACGCGTTTCTCGACGTCGCTCGGCGCCGTCTCCGGGAGCGCGCCGGCGATCAGCGCCTCCGCGTACTGCCGGGTCTGGAGCAGGCCGGGCACGACCTGCGGATCGTAGACGCGCAGGCTCGCCGCGTCCGTCTCCAGGCCGATGTAGACGCTGTACGGGATGTCACCGAACGCGTGCCACCAGCCCTGTTGGCGGGAGTCCTTGGCCATCTGCATCAGCGAATCGACGATGCGGTGGTCCTCGACCTCGTACACCCCGCACAGATCGCGCACATCGCGCTGGCTGATGGAGCGGCGGCCGTTCTCAAGGCGGCTGATCTTCGACTGGGACACCAGCAGGCGCTCGGCGACCTCTTCGGCCGTCATGCCCTTCAGCTCGCGGAGTCTGCGCAGCTCCTGGCCCAGTCGGCGCCGCCTGACGGTGGGATTGACGTTGGACGCCACGGGTAACGCACCTCCGGCTCACGGCTTTTCTGTTCTTCTGCTCAGCTGTTCTGCTCAGCAGAGTGCCACCAACGTCCGGGCGCGCGCTGGAAAACGGCCACACACAGCTACGACGCGAGCGCGCGGGGCTGTTGGGACAGCCCCGCGCGTTGTGGTGCGGCTCCCGAACCGGGTCATGGGGACGACGGTGCGGCGGTGGTGCGGTGCGGCGGTGTGACGGCGGTGCGGTGTGATGCAGCCGCGGCGCAGCTGACGTGCGGCTGTGGTGCGGTCTGCGGTGCAGCCGCGGCGCAGCTGACATGCGGCTGTGGTGCGGTCTGCGGTGCAGCTGTGGTGCGCGCGACTGGGGTGGTGCGGGTTCTGCCGGTCGCGGGTCGTGCTAGTGGTGCACCACGGCCCTGGCCATCGCCCCGTGATGCGGCTGCATCGGGACGCCGGCCGCCGCGGCGTGGCGGCTTCCGTTGTCCGGCGTGGTGGTGGTGCGGCGTGGCTGAGCGGCCACACCGTTCTGGACGTCCATCACCGCGTGCGCGACGAGGCCGCCCATGGGATCGTGCCTGATCAGATCCCTGAGACGGGAGCGCGATGACCGCCCCTCGTTGCCGGGATACAAGTGCTTGCCGAGCCCGACTGCGTGGGCCAGCGCGGCAAGCGCCGCGGTCCGCGGGTCCGGCGGAACGCCGGTGCGGATCGCGCTGTCCAGCCGGGCCCTGATGTCCCGGCTGATCGCTGTCTCCGTCGCTTGGTAGCGGGTCGTCGGCAGCACCCCGCACATCTGGCCCGACACGGCATGGACCATGCCGCACCGCTCCAGGTGCGCGAGATAGATCTGACGGAGCCCGAGACGGGGCCCGCCGATCCAGTGGACCGCCCGAACCGGACTGCCACGCCTGCGCAGCAGTTCCAGTGCGGAGTCCAAGGTCGGATCTCCTGTCGGCCGTGCCATCACCACGGCGATACGATCCCCGTCTGGGGCTATCCGTCCTGCCAGAGCCAGCTCCACTAGCTGGGCTCCGGCGAGGCCGAGGTCGAGCGATTGCGGCTGCGCTGTGGTACCCGTGGCCGGGTCCAGAGCGAGCAGCAACAGCTCTTCCGGAATAGTTCTGCGGCTCCTGCCCATCCATGCCTCCCCGCGTGGATGAATGACAGGGTGACCCCTCTCACATTCATCTGTCGAGAGCGCCTGGGTGGTTCGTACGGGAACCAACAGGTATGTCGTTCTCGTCTAGCCGGGGGGTCCTACCCGGCACACAGGACACTGGTACATGGTTCGGACAGTTTCGGATGACGCCACCCGGCGTCTGGAGGAGGCATCGGTGGCGGGCGAGTCCCCCGACAAGTCGGAGCAGAAGCAGTCGTCGGGGGAGACGGCTACGAGCGAACGCGATCCGCGTCTCGCGCTCTCCCACCCCCCGGCCCGTTCCGGGTCCCCTTCAGGATCGGCTTCCCGGTCGGCTTCCGGCTCCACGTCGGACGAAGGGAAGGACGGCGGGGAGGCGGTGAACGGTTCCGGGGCGGGTGCGGGTTCTGACTCCGGCTCCGGTACGGGTACGGGTACGGGTGTCGGTACCGGTGGCCGTACCGGAGGAGCCGGTGCCAGCGGGTCCGTGGACCAGGCGACCGCGGTCTTCCGCGCCCCGCGCCAGGAGGACGGCGACGGCGACACCCGGCTCCGGGCGGCGGTGGCGGCATGGGTCGACCAGGAGGGCGGCGAGTCGTCGTCGCGGGAGGGCGAGGCGAGCGGCAGCGATGCCGATGTCGACGCCGGGAAGCGTGAGCCCGCCGGGAAGCGTGAGCCCGCCGGGAAGCGTGAGCCCGCCGGGAAGCGTGAGCCCGCTGAGACGGGGTCGACCTCTGGTGCCGACAAGCCCGGAACCGGCGGCGACAGCGACTCCGACAGCGATGTCACGGCGGGCCGCGGCGAGTCCGCCCCCGCTGCGGGCGGCGGCGCCGAGCGGGCAGCTGCGCGGGCGATCGACGCGGAGACGGACGCGGCGGATGCGTCGGACACGTCGGACGCGGCGGATGCGGGCGAGCCCGGGGCGGGGGCGGCGGCGTCTGCGGTGGCTGCGCCCTCCGCGACGTCTGCGACTGCCAAGCCGGGTGCCCCGGAGCCCCGGTCCGGCGCGAAGAAGACCCCTGCCGAGGGCAAGGCGAGCTCCACTGCGGCCGACACGAGCGCCGCTGGGGCCGAGACGAGCGAGGCCGCCGGCAAGGCGACCCCGGCCGAGGCCGCGCAGTCCGCCTTCGACGACAAGGCGAGCGCGGGAGCCAGCACGCAGGCGGCTCCCGCCGATGCCGATAAGGCGACCCCGGCGGACGCCAAAAAGACCGCCCCCGCCGACAAGGCGGCTGCCCCCGAGCCCTCCGCCCCCAAGCCCTCCGCTGCCGGGGCCGGCGCAGCCGGGGCTGCCGGCACGACCTCGGCCTCGACCGAGCACTCGGCCTCGACCCCGGCCTCGACCGCGAGCTCGACCTCGGCCACCCCCGGGATCGACTCGACCTCGCCCACCCCCGGGATCGATCAGCCCACGGCCGTGTTCAAGGCCGTCGCCGCGCCCCCCGTCGACCAGCCGACGGCCATGCTCAAGCTCCCCGCGCCCCAGCGGGAGCCCGCCGCCGAGCGAACCTCGGAGCCCGCCGCTGAACGAGTCTCGGAGCGAACCTCCGATCGGGCCTCGGACCGGACCTCCGACCGGGCCCCGGAGCGACCCTCCGAGCGCGCCAGCCAGTTCGTGCCGCTGCGTTCCGACGACGCGAGGGCCGGCACCGCCGTCAGGAACCCCGACGCCCCGGCCAAGCGGCCCGAGGCGCCGAAGGTGACCCCGCCGCCGCCCGCCGGGGCCGGGGCCGCCCCCGGCGCGGGCGCGGCCGTTCCCGAGCGCGCCGAGCGGACCAGACAGCAGCCGCTGCCGCCCAAGCCCCCGCTCGACCTGCTCGCCGAGCTGACCAACACCCCGCCCCCGGCGCAGACCGCGGTCCGTTCCACGGTGCGGCGGTTCAAGATCTGGACCCCACTGGTCCTGCTCCTCCTGATCGTCTTTGCGGTCGTGCAGATCATGCGTCCGCTTCCCGAGCCGAAGCTGGACCTCACATCCGCGGCCTCGTACACCTTCAGTGACGGCACGCTCGACCTGCCGTGGCCGTCCGACGGCCAGTCGGCGATCACGGTGGACGGCGTGGGCAGCCTCGGCACGCACGGGGAGCAGAAGCCCGCCCCGCTGGCGAGCGTGGCCAAGACGATGACGGCGTACGTGATCCTCAAGGGCCACCCGATCTCCGGGAAGCAGGAGGGCGACAAGATCACGGTCGACCAGCAGGCCGAGGACGACGCGAAGAAGCCCGACGAGTCCACGGCGCCGATCCGCAAGGACCAGCAGTTCACCGAGAAGCAGATGCTCGAACTGCTGATGATCCCGTCGGGCAACAACGCCGCGCGCCTGCTGGCCCGTTGGGACGCCGGGAACGAGGAGGCCTTCATCGCGAAGATGAACGCCACCGCCAAGGAACTCGGCATGACCGGCACCACGTACACCGACCCGAGCGGTCTGAAGGAGACCACGGTCTCCACCCCGACCGACCAGCTCAAGCTGGCCCAGGCCGTCATGCAGAACGATGTGTTCCGCGAGATCGTCAACACGCCCCAGATCAAGATCCCGGGCATCCCGACGATGATCTACAACAACAACAAGATCCTGCTCAAGCCGGGTGTGAGCGGCATCAAGACCGGCTCGTCCACGCCGGCCGGCGGCAACCTGCTGTGGTCGGCCGACACGAAGATCGACGGCAAGAACCAGCGGATCTACGGCATCGTCATGGGCCAGCGCACCGGCACCACGCTCGACGCCAAGCTGAGCTCCGCGATCAACAACAGCTACAAGCTGATCCAGGCGGTGCAGAAGGCCGTGACCTCGGCGACCGTCATCAAGAAGGGCGACGTCGTCGGGTATGCGGACGACGGGCTCGGCGGCCGTACGCCGCTGGTCGCGGCCAACGACCTCAAGGCGGTCGGCTGGCCGGGCCTGAAGGTCGACGTCAAGCTGGGCGCGGGCGGCAAGCCGGTCCCGCACTCGGCGAAGGCGGGTGACGTGGTGGGCGAGCTGTCCATCGGCTCCGGCAACGGCAGGCTGACCGCGCCGGTCGAGCTGAAGAGCGCGCTCGCCGAGCCGGGTGTGGGCGCCAAGCTCACCCGACTGGGCTGACCGCCCCGAAGCCGTCGAGGGCGCCCCCGGCCTGCGGGGCGCCCCCCGTGCCGGCCCCCGTGCTAGCTTCGGGCAACTGGGGACGCGGGGACGGCGTCCCTGTATCCGGGGGAGAATCGAGTCGTTCCCGTGCACAGCAGTACGGGCCGGACCGGGCGGCCCCGCGCCTGCCGTGTGCATCTGCACACGGTGGCGTAATTCCAGGTGAGACAGCGTGAGGCGGGAGAGCCGCAGTGACCACCGCTGAGCCGACGCCGACCCGCGCCGACAGCAGCACGAGTACGAGCGCGAGCACGAGTACGAGCGCGAGTACGGGTGCGTGCTCGGGTACGACCACCGACGCGGGGGCGGGCGCGAGCACGCCGGGGACCGCGCCGGGAGCGTCGTCGTCCGGCACCGTGCCGGAGCCCGGCGCCGGGCCGCGAATACGAGCACGTCTGCGCCGTCTGCGCCCGGACCCGGATTCGTGGCCGATGCGCCACCCGGTCGCCTTCATGGCAATCGCCGGCGCCGTCACCCACATCCTGTGGTTCTTCCTCTTCGCCAACAGCGGCGGCGACCTCGCGGCGCAGGACGCCTGGACCGAGTTCGTCGGCCGCAACCCGGAGTCCGCGTACAACCTGGCCTGGTACGGCGGGATGCACCCGGTCTCCTACAGCGTCGTCTCGCCGTATCTGATGGCGCTGCTCGGCGTCCGTACGACGATGATGATCGCCGGGACGGTCTCGGCGGCCCTGACCACGCTGATCCTGGTCCGCGTCAAGGCGGTCCGCACCCCGCTGGCCTGCTCCTTCGCGGCGCTCTTCGCGTTCCTGTGCAACGCCATGTCGGGCCGGGTCACCTTCGGGCTCGGCACGATGTTCGCGCTCGGCGCGGTGGCGGCGGTGTTCTGCTGGCCGCACAACAAGCGCGAGAACCGCTGGCCGAAGGCGGCCGTGGCCGCGCCCTGCGCCGCGCTCGCCACCGCGAGCAGCCCGGTCGCGGGCCTGTTCCTCGGCCTCGTCGCGGCCGCGCTGTTCCTGAACAAGCGCCGTCCGGGTGCGTACGCGATCGGCCTGCCCCCGGTCGTGGTGGTCGCCCTGTCGGCGTGGCTGTTCCCGTTCTCGGGCACGCAGCCGATGTCGCTCGCCACCACATCGGGCCCGTTCCTCTTCGCCGTCCTCATCTTCTTCCTGGTGCCGAAGGACTGGCGTACGGTCCGCACGGCCGCGGTGGTGTACGGCGTCGCGGTGCTGCTGTGCTTCGCGATCCAGTCGCAGATCGGCTCGAACATCACGCGTCTTTCGATGCTGTTCGCGGGCGTGGTGCTGCTGGCGGCGCTCCCGTACGCCGTCCCGAAGACGTTCAAGTGGTACGCGCTGGTGCTGGCGTTCGTCGGCCTCAACGGGTGGATCGGCTTCAAGTCGGTGGACGACATCGTGCACACCGCCCCCGCGGCGACCTGGGCGCGCGATCTGGCGCCGCTGGTCGACCAGTTGCAGGGGCGCGACGCGGCGACCGGCCGCGTCGAGGTGGTCCCCGCCTCCAGCCACCGCGAGGCGTCGGCGTTCACCCCGTACGTGAACCTCGCCCGCGGTTGGAACCGGCAGGCGGACATGGAGCGCAACCCGCTCTTCTACGACGACACCCTGAACGCGGACAACTACCACGCCTGGCTGGACCGCTGGGCGGTGCGCTACGTGGTGCTGCCGCTCGGCCCGGCGGACCGCAACGGCGCCGTGCAGGAGGGCAAGCTCATCGAGCAGGGCCTGCCGTATCTCAAGCAGGTCTGGTCGAACGAGCACTGGCGCCTGTTCGCGGTCGACGACCCGACCCCGCTGGCGGACCCGCCAGCCACCGTCAAGCATGCCGGCGAGGGCGAACTCACCGTGGCCGTCCGCTCGGCGGGCACGGTCCTGATCCGCATCCCGTACTCGCCCTGGCTGAAACTGGTCGACGACCACGGCAAGGGCGTCGAGGCCCCGCAGGAGACCCCGGAGTCCAAACTCCGCGGCCACGGCACGAAGACGTACACCAACGTGAACGGCTGCCTCCGCAAGTCCCCGGCGAACGTCTCGGGCGACGAGTGGACGGAGCTGGTAGCCCCCAGACCGGGCACGTACCGCGTGGCGGCCCCGTACAGCTTCCCGCGCGGGACGGGGTGCCCGGAGGGGGAGCTGGTCGCCCCGTAGGGGCGGCGCGGAGCACGGGTGCTGCCGACGCCCGCAGGACCGCGGTGGGCGATGACCGGGCCGGCGGCCGGCGGTCCGCTCGCCGCCCCGCAGGGGTGTGACAGGGAGGGCAGGGCCCCGCAGGTTCTGTGCGCGCCAGTGACGCCGGCTCCCGGGGTCCACGTGCCAACCCCGACTTCCCGCACGGAACCGTGGGCCCAGTCATGGGCGTCTGGCTACGCCCTCGATGCCCGCCCGGGCCCCCTGGTCGCCGCACTCACTCCGCCTACGCCCGACGCAGACAGTCCGGGGCGGGCCGGGCCGCCTGACGCTCCGCGAGAGCCACGGGCGGCCGCGGTTCGGGGCCGCCCCGGTGGCGCCCGTAAGGGGCTGTGTTCGCCATGGCGCGGAACGCATGGACGGCCCATGCCATGGCCACAACGAACAGCGCGCCCACCTCGCAGAGGTGAACGCGCTGTTCAGGCCTGGTGCCCCCGGCAGGATTCGAACCTGCGACACCCGCTTTAGGAGAGCGGTGCTCTATCCCCTGAGCTACGGAGGCGCGCTGCCGATGGCAGACCTGGACAGGGTAGCGGATCAGGGTGGGGGCTTGCTGGCGGGGAGGGGCTCGGCCCGAAGGGCTTGCTGGCCGAGCCGCGTCCCCCGGTACTCCCTAGGTGAGCGCGCTGCCCGCCGTCCACTGCGCCCACGGCAGGTTCCAGCCGCTGAGACCGTTGTCCGGGGCGACCGTGCCGCCGCCCGTGGAGTTCCGCACGATCACCACGTCCCCGAGCATCGAGTTGGCGTAGAACCAGGCGGCGGGGGAGTCCGGGTCGCCGGCGCCCTGGGTGTCCTGGATGCCGATGCAGCCGTGGCTCGACGCGCGGGCGCCGAACGTCGTGGGCGCGGCCCAGTAGTTGCCGTGGATGAAGGTGCCGGAGTTGGTCAGGCGCTGGGCGTGCGGCACGTCGGGGATGTCGTACTCGTCGCCGAGCCCGACCGTCGTGCTGTTCATCTTGGTCTGCCGGTCCTGCTCGCTGATGACCATCGTGCCGTTGTACGTGGCGTACTGCGGCGAACCGGTGGAGACCGGCACCGTCCTGACCGTGGCGCCGTTCTGCTGCACGGTCATCTCCTCGGTGGCCGCGTCCACGGTGGAGATCTGCTCGCGGCCCACCGTGAAGGAGAACGACTTGTCCTGAACTCCGTATATTCCCTTGGTCAGTTCGAGCCCGTCGAAGTCGAAGGCGACGGCCACCTTGGAGCCGGGTGTCCAGTAGGTCTCGGGGCGGAAGTCGAGGCGACGGTCGCCGAACCAGTGGCCGACGGCCCGCTGGCCGCCGCTCGACGAGATCTTCACGGCGGACTCGGCGGCCCTGCGGTCGCTCACCGGCTTGTCGAACCGGAACGAGATCTCCATGCCGACGCCGACGGTGGAGGTGTCCTCCGGGGTGTAGAACGCGATCGCCGAGTTGCTCTCGGACACGGTGGTGAAGTGGGTGGTCACGGTCGCCGTCCGCCCGTCCGGGTCCTTCGCCTGCGCGGTCAGGGTGTACGCCGTGCCGCGGGTCAGGGCGGCCGAGGGGTGCCAGGCGGTGCCGGCCGCGGATGTGGCGCCGGGCAGCGCCGGGCCGCCTTGGGCCATCAGGGTGACGGTGGTGAAGGTGCCGTCCGTGACGCGCGCTCCGACGTCCTTGACGGTGATGCCCACATGGCCGGCACCGTCCGTGGGGGTCGTGGTGATCCGGGCCCTGGAGACGGTCGGGCTCGGGCTCGGCGAGGCGTGGTCGCCGCCGCCCGACGAACAGGCGCTCAAGGTGAGCGCCGCCGCCGCGAACAGGCCGAACAGGGCCGGTGCGGTGCGGTGCCGCCGGGGCCGGCGGGTCCCGCAGGTGCTGCCCCGGCTGCCGGCCGGTCGCCCGGGTGGCCGGGGCCGCGCCGTCGGTCGGCTCGGTATCCGGATGGACAGGAACCGGGCCTGCGCCGCGGCCGGCACTCTGGCCGCCGCTCTGGCCGTCGCAGTGAAGATCACTGTGGACGTCTCCCCTCCGGCAGTCCAGGCTGCCCGTTATGCGGGGTAATGCACCTTTCTTGTAGTGTGCGGTAACGCCCTGTGCGTACGCATGCCGAGTTCTGTGGTTTGGGGCTCGTCGGGTTCTCGGGGAGTTCTCGGGGTTCTTGGGTCGCCGACGGACGGAGTCGAGGGATGGCACACGGACCTCGCTGGGGCCGGATACCCCGGTTCGGCCGCACCGCCCGCACCCGTGGCGTCGGCCGGACCACCCGCACCGGCGGTGTTGGCCGGACCATCCGCACCGGCGGTGTTGGCCGGACCGCGCATACTGGCGGAGTCGGCCGGACCGCCCGCATCGCCGGCGTCGGCCGAACCACCCGTACGTCCCGGTTCAGCCGCACCACCCGCATCGTCCTCTGCTCGCTCCTCGGGCTCCTGCTGCTCGCGGGCGGCGCGGCCGCGTACACCTGGCACCGGCTCAACCAGAACATCACCGGCGTCGAACTGGGCTCTTTGCTCACTCCGGCCGCCTCGGCCACGTCCGATCTCAACATCCTTGTCGTGGGCTCCGATTCGCGGGCCGGCAAGAACGCCACCCGCGCGGGCGGCGGCGACGACACCGGCCGCTCCGACACCACGCTCCTGCTCCATGTGTACGGCGGCCGCAAGAAGGCGGCGCTCGTCAGCATCCCGCGCGACACCATCGTCGACCGCCCCGCCTGCACCACCGCGTCCGGCCGCAAACTGGAGGCGCGCGAAGGCGTCATGTTCAACTCCGTGTACGAGACGGGCGGCGCCCCCTGCACGGTCGCGGCGGTGGAATCCCTCACCGGCGGGCTGCACGTCAACCACTACGTCGAGGTGGGCTTCAACGGCTTCGCGGAGCTCATGGACGCGCTGGGCGGCACCGACGTCACCCTGGCCAAGCCCATCGACGACAAGGAGAGCGGGCTCCATCTGGCCGCTGGCAGGCACCACTTGAACGGCCAGCAGGCGCTCGACCTCGTACGCACCCGGCACGGCGTCGGCAACGGAAGCGACCTCGGCCGGATCCAGCTCCAGCACCAGTTCCTGACGGCGCTGATCGGGCGGATCGCGGGCGGCAACCTCCTGACCGACCCGGCCAGGCTCTTCGACGTGGCCGACTCCGCGACGAAGTCCCTGACGACCGACACCTCCCTCGCCCATGTCGGCAACCTCGCTTCGCTGGCGTACTCGATGCGGGGACTCGGCGCGCGCGATGTCCAGATGGTCACGTTGCCGGCGCAGCTGGAGCAGGGCGACGAGGACCGCCTGGTGCCGGACTCGGCCAGGGTCGCGAAGGTCTGGGCGGCCCTGAAGGCGGACCGGCCGGTTCCGGAGGACGCCCTGACCGGCACGGCGTCGGTACCGAACGGAATCGGTCAGGTAGTGATGCCGGGCTGAGCACGCGCCTCCCCCGGGTCCTTCAGCCCCGCCTGCCGGGTCGCATCCACTCGATCAGCCTCTTCCGGTGGCTGTGCCCCTTGCGGTCGCCGAACCGATGGCCCGACCGATGGCCCGAGCCGATGGCCCGACCGATGGTCCGAGCCCATGGCCCGACCGATGGCCCGAGCCTATGGCCCGGCTCCTCGTCGCCCCCTACCCAGTCGGTTGTGTTCTACACCGACCTTGACCGTCGCGGGGGAGCGGCATAGCGTCGGGCACCACTGGGACTGAGCAGGCGCTTAGGAGGACTTCCCGTGGTGACGACAGGGCCGACTGGGGCGACAGGGCCGACTGGGGCGGCAGGGGCGCACGGCGGTGATGCGCAGCAGCCGGATGGGGCGGGACCGCAGCCGGGCGGGGCGCGATCGGACGCGGCGCGTGGGGCCATCGGGCAATCCGACGTGGCACGATCGGACGCGGCGCACATCGAGCCCCGTCGCGCCGAGGGGCTGCTCACCGCGCCTGGGGCGCCCTTCGCCGTCGTACGGGGCGAGGCGGGCGCCCTCGAGTACGCCACCGGGCCGCGCACCCTGCGGGAGTTCGCCGAGACAGTCTGGGCCTTCGGGGACCGGCCGTTCCTGATCGCCGAGAGCCGGACCTATACCTACGCCGAGTTCTTCGCCGCGTCCTGCGCGCTGGCCCGCCGCCTCGTCGACGTCTACGGACTGCGCCCCGGCGACCGCGCCGCTATCGCCCTGCGCAATCACCCCGAGTGGCAAGTCGCCTTCTGGGCAGCCCAGTTGGCGGGCCTCGTCGCGGTACCGCTCAACGCGTGGTGGACGGGTGACGAGGTCGCGTACGCACTCGACGACTGCGCGCCGAGGGTGCTGCTCGTCGACGGTGAGCGCCTGGAGCGGGTGGCCGGCTGGGCGGCCCGTACGCCGGGAGTGCGCGGCATGGTCTTCCATCACGCGGGCGGTGCGCTGCCCGACGGGTTCGAGCGCTGGGACGACCTCGACGAGCTCTCCTCGCCCGACCGGGCCGCCGGGCCGCCCGACGTCGATGTCCTGCCGGACGCGGACGCCACCATCATCTACACCTCCGGCACCACCGGCCGCCCCAAGGGTGCCGTCGCCACACAGCTCGCGCAGGCCGGCGCGGTCATGAACCCCCGCTTCCAGGCGGCCATGTCGATGCTCGGGCGCGGGGTCGTGCCGGGGCAGGGCCCGGCCCCCGTCACGCTCATGACCTTTCCCTTCTTCCATGTGGCGGCGTTCACCTCGGTGTACGCGGCGATGTCGGCGGGCGGGGCGCTCGTCCTGATGCACAAGTGGGACGCGGGGCGCGCCCTCGCCCTGATCCGCGAACACGGGGTCTCGCACTACGCGGGTGTGCCGACCACCGCGCTCCAACTCCTCTCCGCGGCTGAGGAGTCCGGGGACGGGCTCGACGGCCTGGCCGCGCTCAACACCGGGGGCGCGGCGGCCCCGCCCGGCCTGGTGAGCGGACTCACCGCGCGGTACGGCTCGCGCATCGAGCCGCGCAACGGGTACGGGCTGACCGAGACGAGCGGTGGGGTGCTGGCCAACTACGGTGCGGAGTACCGCAGTTGGCCGGGGAGTGCGGGGCGCCCGACGCCGGTGACGGAGGTGCGGATCGCCGGCGCGGACGGCTCGGCCCTCCCGGAAGGCGAGATCGGCGAACTGTGGCTGCGCGGCCAGTCGTTGGCCCGGGGGTACTGGAACGACCCGACCGCCACCCAACTCGCCTTCGGGGGCGGGTGGTTCAGGACGGGCGACCTCGCGGTGGTGCGGGAGGGGCGGGTCGGGATCGTCGACCGGATCAAGGACATGGTGATCCGGGGCGGCGAGAACGTGTACTGCGTGGAGGTGGAGGGGGTCCTCCACGACCACCCCGCGGTCCTGGACGCGGCGGTGTTCGGGGTGCCGCATCCGACGCTGGGGGAGGAGGTGGCGGCGGTGGTGCGGATCCGCCCGGGCGCGCCGGTGACCCCGGACGAGCTCCGCGCACATGTGGCCGGGGTGCTGGCGGCCTTCAAGGTGCCGACGCGGGTGCAGGTGCGCGAGGGCGAACTGCCGCGCAACGCTACGGGAAAGGTCCTGAAGAGGGAGCTGAGGGCGGAGCTGGGGGAGGGTTAGCCCCCGGCCCCCGGGCCCCGGCCCCCGGCCCCGGCCCCCGGCCCCGGCCCCCGGCTCCGGGCCGCGCGTTGGCCCCGGCCCCCAGGCCGCGGACCGTGCTCCCTTCTCGCGCAGTTCCCCGCGCCCGCGTCAGGAGCGGGTGACCTTGACGTGGTAGTTGCCCATTCCGTCCACCCCCGTCACCGCGATCCGCACCCCGCTCGCCCGATCCGTGAAGGTCTCGCCCGTCGTGTAGGGCGCGTCGGAGAGCTCCGCGTTGACGTTGGGGCGGCGGGTGCAGCCGCCCGTCGTGGGCTCGCTGTCCGAGACGTTGACCGGGCCCCGGCCGGTGTCGATGCCGCCGTCGACGCGGTAGATCAGTACCCCGGGTTTGCAGACGGCCTCGTCGTTGCCGGCCTGGGTGCGGACCTCGACCGCGTACCCGCTGTCCTTCGTGACCGGTACGAAGAGCAGCTTGGGGCCGCCCTCGGTGGCCAGCGGCGTCAGCGCGTACTGGCCCTCGCCGGTGCCGGTCACGCAGGACACCTGGCTGTTGTCGAGCCAGCCGAGCTTCCACTTGTGCCAGCCCAGCATGTCGTTGTTGGCGCCCCAGTCCTCGGACATGATGTCCCAGTGCCCGACGGCCCCGCCGCCCTGTGCCGTATAGAGGTCGGGCAGTCCGAAGACGTGGCCGTTCTCGTGGGGAAGGACCCGGTAGCCGGTCCGGGAGTACGAGCCGGAGCCGTCGTCCTGGCGGCTGTAGACGAACGAGGTGTTGGAGAGCGGCACGCCGTCGGCGTAGGGCGCGTCCTCGTTGCCGGAGAACGTCACCGACAGGACCGTGTCCAGCGCCGAGGGGCCCGCGTTCGGGGTGACCAGGACGTTCACCAGGTCGTACTTGGAGAAGTTCACCCGGTTCCCGGCCGCCGCGATCATGTCCTGGGCCAGCCGGTGGTAGCCGGGCTCGTAGGGCGAGCCGCGGTCGATCCCGTACGCCGAGAACGCCTTGGGCATCCGGAGCCACTGGGGGATCGGTGCCTCGGGGCGGTAGTCGAGCCGGCCGTAGGAGGCGTTGCGGAACCAGTTGCTGGTCTGCGGGAAGAACTCCTTGTACCGGCTGAGCGCGGTCCCGCTGCCCGGCGCGTCCGGGAAGTCGATCATGAGTGTGAGGGCGCGGACGATGCCGGTGGAGTGGGCGTATCCGGGCGGCGTCGGCATCCCTTCCGACATCTGCACGCCGAGCGTGGCCGGGATGCGGCAGGGGTCGAGCGGTGATTCGCCGGGGGCGGCGACCGGCCCGGCGGAGGCGCGGGTCGCGATGGTCAGCGTGGTGGAACCGGTGGTCAGCGCGGCGAGCGCGACCGAGGCGAGAGCGGCGCCGAAGAAGGTGGTCCGGCGCCTGGGGCGTATCCGGCGTCGGGGCGCCCGGCCCGGGCGGGACTGGCTGACGTCCTGCATGCGCACGCGCTCGCCTTCGGGTCCGCGACAGCAGGCCGGTTCCTGGCTGCGCTCGTCTGATCACCCTGTGTCGGACGGGTCGGGTGCGCGCGCTGAGTAGCCCGAATGTGGGGTTTTACGGACATACCGGACCATGGTGCGTGTGTGGCGCAGGTCACCTTCGGGCGGGGAAATAAACGGGGACGGTCTCCCCGTTTGACCCTGTGTCCCCGCTAAACGGGGAGAGCCTCCCCGCTTGGAGCCCGTCGGGCCTCAGCGGCTCTCCCGCCGAGACGTTCTACGAAGAAGGAGCAGAGCCGTGCAGACTGCCGCCGCACCCGTCACCGCGGAACCGCGCCGCGCCCCGCGCCCGCGGGCCGACGCCCTGCGCAACCGGGAGCGGATCATCGCCGCCGCACGGGAGATGTTCGTCGAGTTCGGCGCCGAGGTGCCGCTGGACGAGATCGCCCGCCGGGCCGGCGTCGGCAACGCCACGATCTACCGTCACTTCGCCGACCGCACCGAACTCATCACCAGCGTCGTGCTCTCCGTCATGGACCGCGTCTCGGCGCGGGCCGAGGCGGCCGCCGCCGAGGAGGCCGACCCCTTCGACGCGCTGCGCTGCTTCGTGCACGCCGCCGCCGACGAGCGGATCGGGGCGCTCTGCCCGATGCTCTCCGACACCTTCGACCAGGACCGCGCCGAGCTGAACGAAGCCCGCGCGCGCCTGGAGCGCGACGTCGAGGGGCTCATGAGGCGGGCCCGTGCCGCGGGCCGGCTCCGCACCGACGTCGCCGTGGGTGACCTCATGGTCGCCCTCTCCCAGCTGACCCGGCCGCTGCCGGGTACGCCCTGCCCGAACATCGACCAGTTCGTCCACCGCCATCTGCAGCTGTTCCTCGACGGGCTTCAGGCCCCGGCGCGGTCCGAGCTACCGGGCAGTGCGGCGACCCTCGCAGACCTCCGGAGGGGTTGACCGTCTTTTGCGTTCGACCCTCTCCGTTCAACTCCCTGTTCACGCACCGTAGTTGAAGCGCAGTTACAACACTTATCTCGGTAATCCGCGTCCCAAGGTGGCTACCCCCATGTCTAAAACAGTCGGTCTGGACAAGCCGGACCAGTTCTCCCTCGCCCCCGATCCCAGTCGCTGGAAGGCACTCGCCTTCATAGCCCTGGCCCAGCTGATGGTCGTGCTCGACGCGACGATCGTGAACATCGCGCTGCCCTCCGCGCAGCACGCGCTGCACATCAGTGACGCCAACAAGCAGTGGGTCATCACGGCCTACGCCCTCGCCTTCGGCGGTCTGCTCCTGTTCGGCGGGCGCATCGCCGACCTGTGGGGCCGCAAGCGCACCTTCGTCGTCGGCCTGCTCGGCTTCGCCGCGGCCTCCGCGCTCGGCGGCGCCGCCACCGGCGAGGCCATGCTGCTGGGCTCCCGCGCGCTCCAGGGCGCCTTCGGCGCGCTGCTCGCGCCGGCCGCCCTCTCGCTGCTCGCGGTGATGTTCACCGACGCCAAGGAGCGCGCCAAGGCGTTCGGCATCTACGGTGCGATCGCCGGTGGCGGTGGCGCGGTGGGCCTCATCCTCGGCGGCTTCCTCACCGAGTACCTGAACTGGCGCTGGACCTTCTTCGTGAACATCCCGTTCGCGATCGTCGCCGCGCTCGGCGCCTACCTCGTCATCCGTGAGCCGGCCGGCACCCGCAACCGCTCGCCGCTCGACGTCCCCGGCGTGCTGCTGTCCACCACCGGTCTGGTCGCCCTCGTCTACGGCTTCACCCGCGCCGAGTCGGCCGGCTGGTCGGACGCGCTGACCATCTCGATGTTCATCGCCTCCGCGGTGCTGCTCACCGCCTTCGTCACGATCGAGGCCAAGGTGCGGCACCCGCTGCTGCCCCTGCGCGTGATCACCAACCGCAACCGCGGCGGCGTCTACCTCTCGCTCGGCCTCGCGATCATCGCGATGTTCGGCCTGTTCCTCTTCCTCACCTACTACCTCCAGGTCGTGCAGGGCTTCTCGCCGGTCAAGACGGGCTTCGCGTTCCTGCCGATGATCGCGGGCATGATCACCGGCTCCACCCAGATCGGCGCCCGCCTGATGACCCGGGTCCCGCCGCGCCTGCTGATGGGCCCCGGCTTCCTGACCGCCGCCGTCGGCATGCTGCTGCTCACGCAGCTGGACGTCGACACGTCGTACGCCGGTGTCATCCTGCCCGCGCAGATCCTGCTCGGCCTCGGCATGGGTACCGCGTTCATGCCGGCCATGTCGCTCGCCACGATCGGTGTCGAGCCGCGTGACGCGGGTGTCGCCTCCGCGATGGTCAACACCTCGCAGCAGGTCGGAGGCGCGATCGGCACGGCCCTGCTCAACACCATCGCCGCCTCGGCGACCACGGCGTACGTCACCGGTCACATGGCGCTCGGCGCCACCAACCCCGAGCTCCTCAAGCTCCAGGCCATGGTGCACGGCTTCACGGCCGCGATCTGGTGGGCCGTCGGCATCCTGGCTGCCGCTTCCGTCATCGCCGTCACGTTCATCAACACCGGGCGCCCCGGCGCGAGTCCGATCGCCGGATCGGGCTCCGGCGAGGACATCGAGGACGAGGTGCGCATCCCGGTGGTCGCCCACTGACCGCCCGGGAGCACCCCGGACGATCTCGGAAGGACCCCGGGCGAACCCGGTGGCACTCCGGACGACCCCGGTAGCACCCAGGACGCACGACCTGCCCTGGCCCCGCTGAACTCAGCGGAGCCAGGGCAGGTCCGCTTTGGCGTCGGTGGGCTGGAGCCCCTGCGCCATCACCCGCATGATCTCGCCGAGCTGGTCCACCTGCTCGGGGGTGAGCCGGTCGAACAGGGCCTGGCGTACGGCGGTGACATGGCCGGGCGCCGCCCGCTCCAGGACCTCGTACCCGGCGTCGGTCAGGGCGGCGAGCTGACCCCGCTTGTCGGAGGGGCAGTCCTCGCGCCGGACCCAGCCGTTGTTCTCCAGGCGCGCGACGGCGTGCGACAGCCGGGAGCGGGTGATCTTCGCGTTCTTCGCCAGCTCGGTCATCCGCAGCCGCCGCCGCGGCGCCTGCGAGAGCTGGACGAGCAGCCCGTAGTAGACGTGCGGCATCCCGGCGTCGCGCTGGAGCTGTCGGTCGAGGTGGTCTTCGAAGAGCCGGGTGGCGTGGAGGTAGGCGCGCCAGGTGCGCTGCTCCTCGTCGCTGAGCCAGTTAGGTGCCGAGGTCATGCATCTACTGTACGGATGCTTCTTGAAAGTTGAACTAGCTGGAGTTAGGCTGGATCCATAAACTTGAGAGTTCAAGCAACAGCCCGGCCGCCGGAGCATCGGCCGTGAGGCCGGCCGGCCCGTGAGTGAACCCGGAGGGTCCGCCATGACCGTCGCCCGCCCCGAGCGCATGCCCGCCCTGTACCTCTCCCATGGCGCCCCGCCGCTCGCCGACGACCCGCTGTGGCCCGCCGAACTGGCCGCCTGGTCCACCGGCCTGCCCCGGCCCACGTCGATCCTCATGGTCTCCGCGCACTGGGAAGAGGCCCCGCTCGCACTCGGCGCCACCGAGACCGTGCCGCTCGTGTACGACTTCTGGGGCTTCCCCGAGCACTACTACCAGGTGCGGTACGCGGCCCCCGGCGCACCCGAACTCGCCGATGCCGTGCGCAAGTTGCTGCGTGCGCCCGGCGTTCCCGTGCAGGACGTCCCCGACCGGGGGCTCGACCACGGCGCCTACGTCCCGCTGGTGGAGATGTTCCCCGCCGCCGACATCCCCGTCCTCCAGATCTCCCTGCCGACCCTCGACCCCCGCAAGCTCTACGACATCGGCCGCAAGCTGGCGCCGCTGCGCGACGAGGGCGTACTGATCGTCGGCAGCGGGTTCTTCACGCACAATCTGGCCGCGCTGCGCGAGCCCGAAGGTCAAGTGCCCTCCTGGTCCGCCGAGTTCGACGACTGGGGCGCGCGGGCGCTCGCCGCAGCCGACACCGACGCTCTGCTCGACTTCGAGCACAAGGCCCCCGCCGGCCGCCTCGCCCACCCCCGCACCGAACACTTCGCCCCGCTGTTCGTGACGATGGGCGCCGGAGAGAACGACCCGGGCGGCGCCCGCACCATGGTCGACGGCTTCTGGCTCGGGCTCGCCAAGCGGTCGGTGCAGTACGGCTGAGTGGGTCGCGCGGATTCCGCAGCGCGGACCTGCGTCGACGGGCTGCGGGGCCGCTCCGGCGGCTTGTGGGCTCCCCCTCTCCGACAAATCGGGCATCGCCAGCAACCAGAAGTCGGGGCAGGTCGTCTTCAGGGGTGGGAGTGCACCGGTGGGCGGCAGCGTCCGTCGGTCAAGACGGCCATCGGGCGTGTGATGGCGGTCTCACGGGTGAAGAGCGTGTAAAAGCCCCCAACGGGCACCAGTACGGCCTTCGGACTGGCTCTGACCTGCACCTTTGTACGTCCCTGCGGCACCTGTCCCCCTCCCGTGGCGCGACAGGGTACTGCATGATCACGCAAATGGATGGACGGGTCGGGAATTCTGTCCGGATTCCAGCCGTTGTTTCCATCGGATGCAGGGCACCCGGGAGGGTGTCGCGACCACTCAGTAAGGGAGCACGCATGGCAACCCGCGCCGTCGCCCGCCGACAGTCCGCCTCTGGCGGTTCGGAGTCGGGAAGCAGGGTCCGCGCTATCAGCGGTGAGATCGCCGACCGCGACCTGGTCGGTATGTACCTCGACGAAATCGCGCGTACGCCGCTGCTCGATGCCGCCAAGGAGGTTGAGCTCTCGCAGACCATCGAGGCCGGTGTGTACGCACGCCAGATCCTCGACGGCGAGGTGGGGAGCAAGGCGGCAGGAGCCTCGCAGGAGGAGCTGGAGGCGCTGTACGCCGCCGGTGAGCGCGCCAAGGACTTGTTCATCCGATCCAACCTCCGCCTCGTCGTAGCCGTCGCCCGCCGCTATCCGCGGGCCGGTCTGCCGCTGCTCGACCTCATCCAGGAAGGCAACGCCGGCCTGGTGCGCGCGGTCGAGAAGTTCGACTACGCCAAGGGATTCAAGTTCTCCACGTACGCGACCTGGTGGATCCGCCAGGCCATCACCCGCTCCATCGCCGACCAGTCCCGCACGATCCGCCTCCCCGTGCACCTCGTGGAGGAGCTGGGCCGTATCCGCCGGATCCAGCGCGAGTTCAACCGGGAGAACGGCCGGGACCCGGAGCACGCGGAGATCGCCGCCGAGCTGGGCTCCACGCCCGCGCGCGTCGGTGACGTGCTCGACTGGGCGCGTGATCCGGTTTCTCTGAACATGCCGGTCGACGATCAGGGCGAGACCCAGTTCGGCGATCTGCTCGAAGACACCTCCGCGATCTCGCCCGAACAGTCGGTGCTCACGCTGCTGCGCAGCGAGGAGCTGGACGACCTGATCGGCAAGCTCGACCAGCGAACCGCCTCGATCATCAAGATGCGTTACGGCATTGACGACGGTCGGGAGCGTACGCTGACAGAAGTCGGTAAGGAACACGGGCTGACCCGTGAACGGATCCGGCAGATCGAAAAGCATGCCCTGCTCGAACTGAAGAAGATGGCTCGAGACACGGGTTTCGACGCGGCGGCCTAGGCCCCGCACCCCCAAGACGAGCTCCGGCACCCTCCCCCCCCTGGTGCTGGGGCTCCCGGCCCCGGCACCTTCCCCCCCTGGTGTCGGGGCCCCTCCCTTTTCCGGGCCCGCGGACGCGCGTTCACCGGGGTCTTCGGCGGCGGCTCCCGGAAGCCTCCCGGGGTTCGCGGCCCACGGGGCCTTCGGCGGCGGCTCGGACGGAGGCCTCCCGGGGCCAGCGGGTCGCGTTCCCCGGGGCGCGCTCACTCGTCCGGCGCAACCGGTGTCGCCCGGATCAGACGCTCGCCCAAGTCGTGCAGATACGCCGTCATCGCAGGCGGGCCGTCGACCGTGAATTCGCAGTCCACCAGGGCGAGCCGCAGCCCCACCCACTCCAGGGAGTCGGTGCACGTGGTGCGCAGCCGGCAGCGGCCCGCGTCCAGGGGCTCGGGCGCGCCGAGCGAGCCGGGCAGGCGGGCGGTCACGAAGTCGGCCGGCGCCTCGAAGGTGACGTCGAGCTCCAGGACGGGAAGGACGGGCCGCAGCCGGTTCATCGAGGCCCGCACGAACTCCGCCGCGTTCGCCTCGGGCAGCTCGCGCGGCGCGAACCGGGCCCCGGTCGCCACCGGCTCGGTGATCCGGTCGACCCGGAACGTACGCCAGTCGCCGCGCTCCACGTCGTACGCCACCAGGTACCACCGCCGCCCCGTCGACACCAGGCGATACGGCTCGGCCAGACGCTTGGTGGCGGTGCCGTCGCCCGCTACGTAGCCGAACCGCAGCCGCTCCTCGCCGGTGACGGCGGAGGCCAGCGTGGTCAGGGTGCGCGGGTCGACGGTGGCGCCGTCACCGCGCCAGGCACCGGACAGCGGCATCGTGGCCGCCTGGAGGTTCGCGACGCGGCGGCGAAGGCGCGAGGGCAGCACCTGCTCCAGCTTGGCCAGGGCCCGCACCGACGCCTCCTCCACGCCGTCCACCGCGTGGCCCGCGCCCGCCCGCAGCCCCACCGCGATGGCCACCGCCTCCTCGTCGTCCAGGACCAGCGGCGGCATCGCCTTGCCCGCGACGAGCCGGTAGCCGCCCTCGGCGCCGCGCGCCGCCTGCACCGGATAGCCGAGCTCACGCAGCCGGTCGATGTCGCGCCGCACCGTGCGCCGGGAGACCCCGAGCCGGTCCGCGAGCTCGCCGCCGGGCCACTCGCGCGGGGTCTGGAGCAGGGAGAGCAGTTGCAGCAGCCGTGCCGGGGTGTCCGTCATGCCCTCCAGGATGCCCGGCCAATGAGGACACGCTTTGACCTATACGGGGTTTCCTCTCATGACTTCCACCACGACCAGCAGTACCCCAGAGGCCGCGGCGAGCGCCGCAGCCGACCGCCGCCGGTGGTTCGCCCTGGCCATCGTCATGACCGCGGCCTTCATGGACCTGGTCGACGTCACGATCGTCAACATCGCCATACCGTCGATCCAGCACGACACCGGAGCGAGCTTCTCCTCGATTCAGTGGATAACCGCCGGCTACGCGCTCGCGTTCGCCGCGGGTCTGATCACCGGCGGCCGCCTCGGCGACATCCACGGCCGCAAGAAGCTCTTCCTGCTCGGCATCGGCGGCTTCACGCTCGCCTCCGCGCTGTGCGGCTTCGCCGCGAGCCCCGAGATGCTGGTCGCCTCCCGCATCCTGCAGGGCGCGATGGCCGCCATGATGGTGCCGCAGGTCCTCTCGATCGTCCACGCCACCTTCCCGGCGCACGAGCGCGGCAAGGTGTTCGGCCTGTTCGGCGCGGTCGTCGGCCTCGGCGCGGTCGCGGGGCCCCTGCTCGGCGCGCTGCTCACCGAGTGGAACCTGTTCGGCCTCGAATGGCGCCCGATCTTCCTGATCAACCTGCCGGTCGGCATCGCGGGCCTGATCCTCGGCACCAAGTTCATCCGCGAGTCCAAGGCGCCCCGGGCCCTCCGGCTCGACCTCGCCGGCGTCGTCCTGGTCACGCTCGGCCTGCTCATGCTGCTCTACCCGCTGACCCGCGGCCGCGAGCTCGGCTGGCCGCTGTGGGGCTACCTCTCCATGGCCGGCAGCGTCCTGGTCTTCGCCGGTCTCATCGCGTACGAGCGGATGAAGGCGGCCCGTGACGGCTCCCCGCTCATCGAGCTGTCGCTGTTCAAGGTGAAGAGCTTCGCCGCGGGCATCGCCGTGCAGGCCACGTTCGGCGTAGCGCTCGGCATCTTCTTCCTGGTGTGGACGCTCTACATGCAGATGGGTCTCGGCTGGAGCGCCCTGCGCGCCGGCCTGACCGGAGTGCCGTTCTCCATCGCGGTCTCCGTGGCCGCCGGGCTGTCCGTGCAGAAGCTCGTCCCGCGCTTCGGCCGCAAGGTCCTCCAGGCGGGCGCCCTGACGATGGCGGCCGGGCTGCTGATCTACATCTGGGAGGCCGGCCGCTACGGCCTGGACATCGCCCCGTGGCAGATGGCGCTGCCGCTGGTCGTGATGGGCCTCGGCATGGGCCTCATCGTCGCCCCGATCACCGACGCGGTGCTCTCGGAGGTCCCCAAGGAGCACTCGGGCTCCGCGTCCGGGCTCATCAACACGGTGCAGCAGATGGGCAACGCGCTCGGCCTCGGCCTGGTCTCGGTCGTCTTCTTCGGCTCGATCGGCGACGGCCTCACCCCGCCGCGCCTGAACCAGGCGTTCATCGACGGCTTCCAGCACTCGCTCTGGTACGTCGCCGGGGTCCTCGCGGTGATCTTCTGCGTGATGTTCGCGCTGCCGGCCCGCCCCGAGCAGCACGTCGAGGGCACGATCGACGAGAGCGAGCTGCTCGACCTGACGCGGGAGGCGCAGCCGATCGGCTGACACCGGACGCCGTGGAAGGCCGCCTCCGCCACGGCGGGGGCGGCTTTTGCGTGACTCCGGCCGCCGCCGAAGGTGGCCGGCGCGGGCCGAGGCAGGCCTGCGTGGGGCCGGGCAGGACCGCCGTGGACCCGCCGTGGACCCCCCGTGGGTCCGCCGTGGGAAAGATCACCAGGGACCGAAGCCCGTTTGTGCCCGCAGGGCCCTCCGATCGACGTACGGAACGACCGCACGGTCGTAACCTGGCTGAGCAACCACAAGTTCGGGCAGGGAACGGACGTAATCAAACGTGTACGCACCGGAGCGGCAGCAGGAGATCCTTCGGATCGCGCGGGAGAGCGGGCGCGTGGATGTGCTCTCGCTCGCCGAGACCTTCCAGGTCACCGCCGAGACCGTACGGCGCGATCTGAAGGCGCTCGACCGGGCCGGCCTGGTCCGCCGGGTGCACGGTGGTGCCATCCCGGCCGGGCGGCTCGACTTCGAACCCGACCTCGCCGAGCGCGAGTCCACCGCCGCCGACGAGAAGCACCGCATCGCCCGGGCCGCCCTCGCCGAACTCCCCACCGAGGGCAGCGTCATCCTCGACGCCGGTTCGACCATCGCCCGGTTCGCCGCCGAGCTGCCCCTGGAGAGCGGTCTGACCCTCGTCACCCACGCCCTGCCCGTCGCGGCCCGGCTCGCCGACCACCCCGCCATCGACCTCCACCTCGTCGGCGGCCGGATCCGCCACCGCACCCGGGCCGCCGTGGACGCCTGGGCGCTGCGCGCCTACGGCGAGATCCGCGCCGACGTCATCTTCCTCGGCGCCAACGGCTTCTGTGCCGCGCACGGCCTCACCACCCCCGACCTCGCCGAGTCCGCCGTGAAGCGCGCCGCGATCGGCGCGGCCCGCCGGGTCGTGCTGCTCGCGGACTCCACCAAGCACGGCCAGGAACACTTCGCCCGCTTCGCCGACATGGCCGACGTCGACGTCCTGATCACCGACCGCGGGCTCGCCCCCGAGGACGCCGCCGTCATCGAGGCCGCCGGCACGGCCGTGGTCACCGTATGAACATCCTCACCGTCACGCCCAACCCCAGCCTCGACCGCACCTACGAGGTGCCCGGCCTGCGCCGCGGCTCGGTGCTGCGGGCGACGAGCGAGCGCGTGGACCCGGGCGGCAAGGGCGTCAACGTTTCGCGGGCCGTCGCCGCCGCCGGGCACCGCACGCTCGCCGTGCTGCCGCTGGGCGGCGCCCCCGGCGCGCTCGTCGCCGAGCTGCTCGCCGCCGAAGGCATCGAGGTCGCCGTCGTCCCCGTCGCCGGGCGCACCCGCTCCAACATCGCGGTCGTCGAACCCGACGGCTCCCTGACGAAGATCAACGCACCCGGGCCCGAACTGAGCGCGGCGGAAAGCGAGTTGCTGCTCGCCACCGTGCGTGAGCACTCCGTGGGCGCCGACTGGATCGCCTGCTGCGGCAGCCTGCCGCCCGGCCTTGCGCCCCGGTGGTACGCCGACCTCGTCGCCCGCGCCCATGAAGCCGGCGCCAAGGTCGCCCTCGACACCTCGGGGCCCTCCCTCGTCGCCGCGTTGCGCGAACGCCCCGATGTGGTCAAGCCCAACGCCGAGGAACTCGCCCGGGCCGTCGGCCGTCCCCTCGCCACCATCGGCGACGCGGTCGAAGCGGCGCAGGAGATGCGGCAGTCGGGGGCGGGCGCGGTCCTCGCGAGCCTCGGCGCGGACGGCCAGCTCCTGCTCTCCGCGTCCGGTACCTATTTCGCCTGTGCGCCCGTCGACGCCGTACGCAGCACGGTCGGGGCCGGTGACGCCTCGCTCGCCGGGTTCCTCACCGCGGGCGGCGAAGGCCCCCGGGCGCTGGCCGCGGCCGTCGCCCACGGCGCGGCCGCCGTCCGCCTCCCCGGCAGCGTGCCGCCCGCGCCCGCCGACCTCGCGCCGTCCGCGGTCACCATCACCGAAGCGGTGCCGCTGGAGCGGCCGTTGAGGGAACCGGCGCCCTGAACCGCTCCGGCCGCCGAACCAGGCCGGATGCGACGCGGGGGACGGCTCAGCGCGTCAGGCGGTTGCCCGGCCCGTCCGGGCCCGGGTAGTCGGGGTCGTCCTCGCCGCTCGGCAGCGGGCGATGACCCTCCGACCAGTCATTGGTCCAGCCGCACACACCACACGCGTACCGGCCGTCGAGCCCCGCCACACGGGTGCCGCATTTACGGCAGTCCGCCTCGGTGATCTCCGGAGTGAACACGGGCTCGGGCTCGGGCAGCGGTTCCAGTTCCGGCGGCCATGGACTCATGCCAGGGAGCGTACCGGGAGGGCGGCGGGGCGTTCCGGGAGGGCGGCGGGGCGTTCCGGGAGGGCGGCGGGGCGTACCGGGAGGGGGCGGGGCGCTCCCGCGCCGACCACCATCCTCAACGCCCCTCTCAAGGCCGGGCGCATTCGACGGTCATGACGTGACATGTACCACTTGAGGACCAAAGCCCCTGCACCCCCTGCCGTAAGGCCCGGCGGTGTTGTCTACTGGGGCGCGTGGCTCAGAACATCACGATCATTCAGCAGATAGGCCTCTCCGTCCTCGCTGCGGCGAGTGTCGCCTGGGTCGTCGGACTGGTTCGCGTGCTGCGCCGGGAGCGCGCCGACCGGGCGGAGTGGCACGCCGTGCGCTCACTGCGGGCGGTGGGCCGGCAGGCCGGGCCGCCCGCGCAGGAGGCGGTGGCCCTCACCGAGGCCGAGCGCGCCGCGTTCGCGGGCCTGATGCGTCAGCTGGACCCGCGCCGCTCCTGACCGTACGGACGGTGCGAGTGTGAGCCGGGCGGGCGGGAACATGCGCGCGCACCCCCACGCCGCCCGGCGTCAACTAATGCGTGCTTCAACCCGCGCGTGCCTCAACTCATGCGTGCCTCAACTCACGCGTGCGCGGCGCTCCATGGCGGTTCTGGCCGCCTGCTCGCTGCCGTACACCTCGCACATGTGGCGGCCGTCGGGCGTGGCCGTGTGCTCGACCTCCCACAGGCTCAGCTCGCTGCCGTCGAGCAGCAGGAACGCGTGCTCGTACAGCGTGAACGCGGCGTCGCGTCCGGCCGCACGGCAGTGGCTGCCGAAGGTCTGGCTGATCCAGTGCGCATGTGCGGCCCGCAGCCGTAGCGCGGTGCGGTGGCCCGGCTGGTCCCGGTTCTCGGCGCGGCGCAGCAACCGCCGTGCGTGGTCCGCGGAGTCGTCGGGTGCGTACGGGTGGAGGAGCCCGGTGTGCGGGGTGACGCGCCTGGGCTCCGCGAAGGCGTCGGGCCCGAGCCCCGCCTCCCAGTCCGCGAAATCCTGGAGTTCGGCGTATCCCTGCTCGGCTCCGGTGGGCGCGTCCGCCGGGAGGTGCCTGCGGCGCAGCCGCGCGGCGGCGATACGGGCCTCCTCCTCGGCCGCGTACACCTCGTGCGCGTACTCGCGGCCGTCGTGATGGGCGACTTCCCACAGGGTGAGGGTGGTGCCGTCCAGGAGCAGATAGCAGTGCCGGTAGGTCTCGCGGCTCAGGCGGTGGCCGTCCGGTCCCGCCGCCGAGGTGTGCAGGGACGAGTGGAGCGAAGTGGTGTGCGCCATCGCGGAGTCGAGGCGCTCGACGAGCTCGTCCGGCAGGTCGAAGGAGTTCAGGGCCCGCCCGAGCAGTGTGGCCAGTTGTTCCTGAGCCGATTCGTCACCGGGGCCGCGCTCGCCGTAGAGCGGGTGGGGCACATGGAGCACCAAGGCTTCTCCTGGCCGTCGCTGTTGGTCACGTAGAAGGTGCTCAACGTAGCCCCTGGGGCCCGATCGCGCAGCGGGCATGGCCGAAACTTTTCCGGCCGGCACCCCACGTTTGGGTTACCGGCCGGTGAAGTTCCGTCTGCGGGACGGGAGTTGGTCAGGAGGCGCTGTCCGCCGTCCACTGTGCCCACGACAGGTTCCAGCCGTTGAGGCCGTTGTCCGGGGGGATGACCTTGTCGGGCGAGCCCTTCACGACGACGACGTCACCGATGAGGCTGTGGTCGAACATCCACTTGGCCGTGGTGTCACCCGCGGCGCCCTTCACGTCGCGCATGCCGACGCAGCCGTGGCTGGTGCCCTCGTTGCCGAACACCGACGGGTCGCCCCAGTAGTTGCCGTGGATGAAGGTGCCGGAGGTGGACAGGCGCATCGCGTGCGGCACGTCCTTGATGTCGTACTCGCCGCCGAAGCCCACGCTGTCGCCGTTCATCCGGGTCTGCGTGAACTTCTCGGAGATGACCATCTGCCCGTTGTACGTGGGGTGCGCGGCGCTGCCGGTCGAGACGGGGATCGTCTTGATGGTCCTGCCGTCCTGCTGGACGGTCATCTCCTGCGTCTTCACGTCCACCGTCGAGACCTGGTTGCGGCCGATGGTGAAGGAGACGTCCTTCTTCTGCACGCCGTAAATGCCCTTGGCGCCCTCGACCTTGTCCAGGTCGATCTTCATCGTCACCTTGGACCCGGCCTTCCAGTACTCCTCCGGCCGGAAGTCCAGGCGGGTGGAGTTGAACCAGTGGCCGACGACCTGCTGGCCGCTGCTGCTGGTGACCGTGATGTGGGAGAGGACGTCCTTCTTGTTGGTGATCGCCTTGTTGAAGGTGAAGGACACCGGCATGCCGACGCCGACGGTCGAGCCGTCGTCGGGGGTGTAGGTGCCGATGAAGCTGTCCTTGGCGGAGACGGTGGTGAACTGCGAGTTCTCCGTCGCCGGGCGGCCCTTGTCGTCCTTGCCGTTCGCGGTGATCTTGTACTGGGTGCCGCGCTCGACCTTGCCGGTCGGCTTCCAGGAGAGCCCGTCGGCGGCGAGCGTGCCGGCCACGGTCTTGCCGCCCTGCGCCTCGGTCATCGTCACGTCGGAGAGCTTGCCGCCGTCCGCCTTGACCGTGACGTCGTTGATCGAGGCGTTGGTGGAGCCGTCCTTCGCCGAGATGGTGATCTTCAGCGTGGAGGCGTCCTTGGCGGCCGCGGCGTCCGAGCCCTTGCCGCTCTTGGCGTCGTCGTTCGCCTTGGCGTCGCCGCCGCAGGCGGTCAGCGCGAGCGCGCCGACCAGCAGGCCGGCCGCGCCCGCGATCAGCCGGACACGACGCCGGGCGTGCGGACGCGCGGTGCGCGGGATGCTGAACTGCTGAGGCTGCGCTGCGTTGTCCGACGCGGGCGGTGTCACGGGCTGCTCCATGTCTGCGTGATGGACTGCGAATTGAATCCAGTACGGGCATAGAGCACCCAAATGGACCACATGGTTGCGAGCTCAGAATGTGACGGCCGTCACATTGAAGGCTTACGGGGCCTCAACTCCCGTACAGATCCCTATAAGAGGGGAATGTCCCCCCGGCCTCTCCGCTGAGTCCCGTGTGTCCTTCGACGCTTTCGGCGGCGCGCACGCCCCGCACGATCGCGCGCGCCACGACGTCCGCCCCGGCGGCCAGGACGTCGTTCAACTCCTCGGGGCTCAGCGGTCCGGGCGCATCCGCGGTTTCGGTGGCCCCGTGCGCCCCGGTCGCCAGCGCGAACACGGTGTCCCCGTCGTGCATCAGATGGACGGGGCGGATCGCGCGGGCCAGCCCGTCGTGTGCGGTTCCGGCGAGCTTCTGCGCCTGCGGCCGGCTGAGCGGGGCGTCGGTGGCGACGACGGCGAGCGTGGTGTTGAGCGGGGGAAGCCCCATGCGTGCGCGGGAGCGCTCGATCTGCTCCTGCGCGGCCGCGTGGATGCGGGGGTCGGGGATACGCAACGGGCCCGCCCCGTACTCCCCGTACAGCACGCCGGTGTACGGGTCGACGGGCGAGCCGACGGCGTTGACGACGGCGAGCGCGGCGACGGTGACCCCGGAGGCGAGGGTGACGCTCGCGGTGCCGACCCCGCCCTTGAGCCCACCGACCACGGCGCCGGTCCCGGCCCCCACGTTGCCCTCGGCGACCTCGCGCCCGGCCGCCCCGGCCGCCTCGGCGGCGGCCCGCCCCACCGACGCGTCGGGCCTTGCCAGCCAGTTGCCGCCGCGCCCCAGGTCGAACACGCAGGCCGCGGGCACGACCGGCACGACGTGGCGCGGCTCGGGCCCCACCCGCACCCCGCGCCCCTGTTCCTCCAGCCAGGCCATGACCCCGCCCACGGCGTCGAGCCCGAACGCGCTGCCGCCGGTGAGAACGACGGCGTCGATGCGCTCGACGACGTTCCTGGGGTCGAGCGCATCGGTCTCCCGCGTACCGGGCCCGCCCCCGCGCACCTCGACGGCGGCGACGGCCCCGCCGACCGGCGCGAGCACGACGGTGGTCCCGCTCAGAGCGTCGGGCCCGGCCACGACCGCGTGCCCGACGCGGAACCCGGGGACGTCGGTGAGGGAGTTGGTGGTCATGGGGCATGCCTACCACGCCCCGGCCAACCCCGGACGGGCCCCGCTGGACCTTGACCCCGGCTAGCCCTTCAGCGTCGCGACGAAGGCGGCCCAGGCGGCGGGGGAGGTGGTCATCACCGGGCTTTCTTCCACGCCGAACTTCGAGTCGCGCACAGGCACCACGGCAGTAAGGTTCAGGGCTACCTCGACGCATTGCCCTTCGGTATTGCTGCGCGTCGACTTGCGGAAGTCGGCCCCGGTCAGGTCGTGTTGCGGGTGAGTTTTACTCATCTCGATCATGTCCTCCTGTGCGAGCCGGAGCAGGGCTACCGACTCACGGGGCGTGAGAGCGTGCGCTTGGAGGTGATCGTAGATCAGTCCGTAGCGCGCCACGGCTTGTGCTTCCTCGAAGAGTTGTCCGCTGGAGGAACCCTCCAGGTAAGCAACGTTGGCCCTTTCCGGAAGAGCGAGGACCGTGAGTGCGCCGCCCAGGGCGGGGTGCGCACCGATCGATTCGGGAAGTACCTGGAGGTGCACGGCCGGGTGCTCGGACATGGTGACCATGTGCCCCAACTGCTCCGCCATGACGAGGGGCCCACCGACCGGGCGACGCAGGAGGGACTCCTCGACGATGAACCACAGCGCGGGCGGCTGCGTTCGATTGATGATCTCCTGCCGCCTCATACGTGCTTCAAGCTGAACGTCGATGGCGTCCGCAGGCCCTATGCGGCCCAGCCGCCCCAGGCTCAACAGCTCCCGGGCGTAAGGCTCGGTCTGCAGTAGTCCGGGCACGGCCATCGGCTGGTACTCGCTGATGCTTACGGCCCGGTCCTCGAATCCAATGAACAGGGCGAGCCAGTCCGGGATGGTCGGCGGGTTCTCCACCAGCACCATGAGACGTTCAAGAATGCCGTCCGTCCGGAACGCCGCATCGAGATCGCGCGCATTGTCGAGCGTCGCCGGAATCGTGGCGTTCTCGATCTGTCCGATCCGGGACACCGCCATATGCGCCTTGTCCGCCAGCGTGGACTGTGACCAGCCCAGGGCGCGGCGCAACCGCAGGACTTCCTGTCCCAGGAACCACGCTGGGGAGAGCTCTGGTTCCGGCCGTGTGTTCGGCACAGGTCCTCGCTCCTCTCTAATTCGCGCTCTTAGAGCCTTGGGCACTCCCAACCTAGCTACCAGAAAGGCAGGTTGAGGGTTGCCAGGAAAAGCCGCCCCGAACGAGGGGCGGAACGGAGTGCGGAGGCGAGCAGAATGCACGGTGACCGGTACGTCGTCGACATGGACACCGGACGCGTCGGGGAAATCGTCGGCCGGTACGCCGGGTCGGTGTTCATGCGGCCACCCGGCGGCGGCCGGGAATGGGCCGTGGCCCCGCACCGCCTGCGTGCGCCCACCGAAGCCGAGCGCCGGCGCGCCGAGATGTACGGCACCCCCGTAGGAGGTGAGCGCTGATGTGGGCCGTGCAGCCGTCGGCGGGCCTGGACGCGTGGCTGTACCAAGCCGAACCCGTCGACGGCTGTGACGGCTGCGCGCGGGCCATGCTCCGGCTCGCCGAGGCGGAGGGGGCCGGCGATCAGACGGGTCGGTACGAGGCGTCCCGCGATGTGCGGGCGCATCCTCGCCACCCGGGGGAGCCGGGGCAGGGGCACTGACCGGGGCCGGATCGATGCACCGGGCCCGGCTCGTAAGCCTGCCGACGGGTCTATGCGTACCCCGCGTCAGCGGACGAGCCCGATGGCCTCAATCTCGATCATCCACTCAGGGTCGGCGAGTGCGGAGACCTCTACGAACGACTCTGCGAGGTGCGGCTCGTCCGGGAAGTGTTCCGCGCGCAACCTCGCGAAGACGTCCTGCTGCGCGATGTCCGTGACGAACACGGTCGCCTTGACCACGTCGGCGAGACTGGAGCCCGCGTTGGTGAGCACCGTCGACAGATTCGCGAGCGCCTGACGGGCCTGCGTCTCGAAGTCCCCGGTGCCGACCGTGGCTCCCTGGGCATCGATCGGTGCCTGCCCTGATGTGAAGACCAGGTTTCCGACCCGGACGCCGAGCGATATACCGGCCGACTCGTACCAGTCGGGTTCCGCGGAGACACGCACACGCTCCGCGGCAGGCTGTGTAACGGACATACTGCTGTCACTCCCTCAAAACCGCACACATACGGAGCCGGGCCGTTGCGATCATCCCGGCTTGATCGACAGCCGCGGACCCTCAGGATTCATTCCCGAGGGCTTGCATATCCGCCTTGGCGCGCCTGCCGGGCTCAGGCGCTCCGAGGAGCCAGGGCCGCGTCGGTGCGGGTGGCGACCTGGGTGAGCTGCTCGCCCGGGTGGTCGGCGTCGCCCGGGACCACCCCGTCGCGCCACAGGTCCCCCGCCGTGGTCAGCGGTACATCGGTCCGGCCCGCGTGCTGCCCCGTCAGGCTCCACTCGGTCTGGCCGTGCCTGATCACTATGGGTTCACCCGTGGCGGGGACGTTGGTCAGCCTTGATGCGGCTTCTCAAGGGCGGGTGTCCGCAGGCCAGTTGGGGCGGGCGGTCGATGTCAGTGGCGGATGTCAGGCTGGTTCCGACGTCACCCCGGCCTGGGTGACGGCTGAGTCCGGGCCGGCGCTTCGTGTCGTCGACCACTGTCCTACCGGAAGGCCGCCATGAGCTGGGACGTCCTGCTGCTCCACCTGCCCGAGGGCTTCACCTCCGTACAAGAACTGCCCGACGACTTCACCCCGCCCGCACTCGGCGCGCGGCACGACGTCCTCGCGGCGCTGGGCGAGGGTGTTCCCGAGGCCGACTTGTCCGACCCGGCCTGGGGTGAACTCAAGGGCCCCACCTGGTCCATGGACCTCAACATCGGCGAGGGCGAACCCGTGGACACGGTCATGCTGCACATCTACGGTTCCGGCGACGACGTGCTCGTCCTGGTCCTCCGGATCGCTCGGGCCCTTCGCTGCAAGGCCCTGGACATCTCCACGGGACGCCTGCTCAGCGGCCCGGACGTGACGGGGTGGCGCGCGTTCCAGGCGTATCGCGACCGGGTGGTCGGCGGTGCCGGCTGATTCGGCGGGTGTGGCGCGCCGGTCAGGGTGCCGGTGCCGGCTCGGGGTTGCGGTGGTTCAGGGTCCAGCCGATCGCGACCGTCGCCACTGCCACCGCACCGGCCAGGGGGACGGCCAGGTGGCCCGCGAACGTGCAGGCGAGGATGGCCAACGTCGCGACGGGCAGCATCAGTTGCTGGGCCTTGCCGCGTTTGAAGTGACGGGAGTGCAGGAGCCAGACCGTCAGGAGGAACAGGGCCGCCGGGACCGTCACGGCGGAAGCCGCCGCGTTCGCCGAGATGTGGGCCTTGCCCACGGTCTGCTCGATCGCCACCTCCATGCCCGCGCCGATCGCCGCCGCCCCGGCCAGGACCACGTAGTGGCCGTAACCCCACACGAAAGCCTGCCGATTGGAGGTCAGGTGGTCGTGGATCGGGGCCGCGAAGTAGATCCACCACGCGGCGAACACGATGAGCAGTCCGCCTGCGGCAAGGGGGAGGAGATCACCCAGCTCGTCGTGTTCGTCGAGGGCCTCCTGTACGGCGATGGTCGCCGCCGACACCGTCTCGCCGAGCACGATCAGGGTGAACAGTCCGTACCGTTCCGCGATGTGGTGCGGGTGCCAGGTGGTGGTGTGGATGCGCTCGGCGATCATCGGTACGGACAGCTCGGCGAGGGCGAGGAGCGGGAAGAGCCAGTTGCGGGCCGCGTCGGGGACGAACAGCAGGACGACCCAGCCCACTTGGCACACCACGAGCCCGGCCGCGTACCGCAGGCACATCGTGCGCTCGTCCCGGTCCTCGCAGGACAGCGCGGCCCGCAGCCACTGGCTGGTCAGCGCGAGCCGCATGACGATGTAGCCGATGACGCTGAGCGTGAAGTCACCGTCGAACGCGCGCGGTACGCCCGCCGCGAGGATCAGTACGCCGGTGATCTGGACCAGGGTCACCACGCGGTACAGGGCGTCGTCGGTGTCGTACGCCGAGGCGAACCACGTGAAGTTCATCCACGCCCACCAAATGGCGAAGAAGACGACCGCGTACCCGGCGACGCCCGTGCCCACGTGGCCCTCCGCCAGAGAGTGGACGAGCCGGGCACCGGCCTGGGCCACGGCGACGACGAAGCACAGGTCGAAGAAGAGCTCTAGCGGGGTGGAGGCGCGGTGGCCCTCGTGGCGGCTGCGTGCGGTCATGCGTGGCATGCGCACAGCACACCAGATGGCGCGGTGCGCTAGGCGGCCAACACCTCGGGCCGCACCGATTCGTACCGGTTCAGCACAAGGCGCGCGATGAGGGGGTGATCGGCTATCGGCGCCGATACGGCGTGCACGCCCCCGGTCTCTTCGAGTACGCGGGTGAAGCGGCCCGGGGCCAGGAGGTGCGTGGCGATCGTGATCCGTCGGAACCCGGCGGCGCGGAGCTGCGCGACGCGGTCGGGGACGCTGGGGTGTGCGGCGGAGCAGTAGGCGTCCACGACGGGGAGGTTGGGGTGGGCCCGGCTCAACTCCCTTGTCACGGCACGGGTTCCGTCGACGCCGCCGGGCCAGGTGGAGCCGGCGCCCGCGACGACGATCGCGTCGCCGGGGCCGCCGGCCTCAAGGAGCCGCTCGTGCACGGCGCGGGCCACGGCCGGCTCGCCCGCGAGCCCGGCGGTGACGGTGCAGTGGAAGCGGCGGGCGATGGCGGGGATGTCCACGCGGCGGTGGTAGCCCTCGCCGAGGAGGAGGGGGACGACGACTGCGCCGGGGTGTCTCGCGAGGACGTCGGCGAGGGAGGGGCGCTGTACGTCCAGGTGCCCGACCAGGGTGGGGCGGTCCAGCCCCTGTACGAGGCGGGCGGTCGTCCGGCCCGCGCCGGGGGCGGGGCTGCCGTGTACGGCGAGCACGAGCATGTGGCTTGGCCTTCCGGTGCGGGGCCGTTCCCTGGCCGGGTGGGTGCCGGGGTGGTGTCGTGGCACCCCGGCATCTTCACGCTAGCGCGGGGGGTGGTGTGCGGGGCTCGGCGAAAGCCCACTGGTGGGGGGACGTTGGGCTCCCCTTTCCGGTAGGGACGCGGTGGGGCCGGCCCGGGGGGTTTTGCCCCACCCCGCCCCTTCCCGAAACCCTCCGGGGGCGGGAGTTGGGCTGAGGTCCAGGCTCCTGGGGCTCCGCCCCGGACCCCGTTCGCGCCTGAAGGGCGCTCGTCCTCGATCTCCCCCAAGGCCTCAAGGCCCAGGGGGGACCCCCATGACGGGCTGACCATGTCCATGCGGGCCGGCACCGAGTAGTTGGGGGGGCGCGGGGAATTGCGCGAGAAGCGAGCACGGCCCGCGCACGACCGGCGCCGTCAGGGGCGCGGGGAACTGCGCGAGACGCGGGTACGGCCCGCGCACGACCGGCGCCGTCAGGGGCGCGGGGAACTGTGCGAGACGCGGGTACGGTTCGCGCACGACCGGCGCCGTCAGGGGCGCGGGGTTTCGTCCGGGCGGGGCGGCGCGCAGAGTAAGGGGATGACCGTGCACCCGTACCCGCTCCGCGACCTCGCCCGCACCCGCGCCTCCCTCGGCGGCGAAGAAGTGACCTACTGGTGGTCCGGCGACATCTACTCCTGGGCCCCCGACGAGCCCTACCAGCGCCTCTTCGGCTTCGAGGGCGTCAACGTCGCCCGCCTCGTCCCCGACGAGGACGCCGGACCGGACGCGTACCAGCTGCTCACTCGCGAGGCCGCCTTCTACCTCGACCCCGTCACCCGCGAGATCCTCGACACCTGGCAGGACCTGCCCGTCCTGCACATCTGGAACGACCCGGCCAACCAGCGCTGGCGCCCCTTCCCCGTGCCCACCACCGAGCTCGGCGGGCAGGTCTGCTTCAGCCTGGAGATCCCGCTGGCCTACCCCTCGCCGCTGCCGGTCGCCGAGTACCCGGTCCATTCCGCCGGCGACACCTACAAGGCGCTCGAACTGTTCCAGTTCTTCGCCGACCGCGTCGACCTCGCGGGCCCCGCGCCCAGCGTGCCGGCCACCATGTCGTGGACCCGGATGTCGCCGTGGCTGCCCTGGATGGCGCGCGGGCAGCGTGCCGGCGGGCTCACCTACCACTGCCGGGGCCGCAAGCTCGGCAGCTACGCCGAAGTTCCCGAACGTACCCGCGCCTACATCGGCGACCACCACCCCGAGTTCGCGCACGCCCCCGAGAAGTGGAGCGAGCCCAACGAGACCAGCTGGACCTACTTCCGCAAGCTCCACCCGCCGAAGTAGCCGGCGCCGGGCGGACGCGGACGGGGGACCGACTGCCCGGTCCCCGGGGGCCACACGGCCCTGGTGAGCAGGGCTTTTTCGGGGGCCGTGGCCTGGGCGGGCGGGCTAGCGTCGAAGGAGAGTGAGTCCCTGAGGCCCTCCCGAGCCGAGCCCGAGTCCCGGAGCGAACCATGGTGCAGCCCCTGCCCGCGCAGCCCCAGCCCCAGCCCGCGCAGCACCTCGTGCTGATCGGCCACGGCATGGTCGGCCACCGCCTCCTCCAGGCCCTCGCCGAGCGCGGAGCCCTGGCCGAGCGCGGAGCCCTGGCCGAACGCGAAGTCCTGGCAGGACGTGAAGCTCTGGCAGGACGTGAAGCTCTGGCAGAGCTCGGAAGCCTGACCGGGCCGGGCGCGTCCAACACGTCCAGCGCGCCCAGTACGTCCGGCACCCCCCGCTGGCGCGTCACCGTGCTCGCCGAGGAAGACGTCCCCGCCTACGACCGCGTCCACCTCTCCTCCGCCTTCACCGGGGCCACTGCGCAGCAACTCTCGCTCTGTGACGGCGAGTTCATCGAGGCGTACGCCATCGAGCTGCGGCTCGGTGACCCCGCCGAAGGCGTCGACCCCGCCGCCCGCACGGTCACCACCACCTCCGGCGCCGTCGTCCCCTACGACGCGCTCGTGCTCGCCACCGGCTCCTACCCCTTCGTGCCGCCCATCCCCGGCGCCGACGCCACCGGCTGCTTCACCTACCGCACCCTGTACGACGTCGAGCAGCTCACCCGGTACGTCGGCGAGGGTGCCCGCAGGGGGGTCGTCATCGGGGGCGGCCTGCTCGGGCTTGAGGCCGCAGGGGCGCTGCGTACGCTCGGGCTCGACACGCACGTCGTCGAGTTCGCGCCGCGCCTCATGCCGCTCCAGGTCGACGACGGCGGCGCGGCGGCCCTGCGGACCACCATCGAATCCATGGGCGTGGCCGTGCACACCGGCGTCGGCGCCCACGAGGTCGAGCTCGACGAAGCCGGCCGGGTGCGTGAGCTGCGGCTCAGCGACGGGCGCCGCATCGAGGCCGACGTCGTGGTGTTCTCCGCCGGGGTACGCCCACGGGACCGCCTGGCCCGTGAGTGCGGGCTCGCCGTCGGCGACCGGGGCGGGGTGGCCGTGGACGCGTACTGCCGCACCACCGACCCGTCCATCTATGCGGTCGGCGAGTGCGCCCAGACCGTCGACGGCCGGGTCTACGGCCTGGTCGCGCCCGGCTACCAGATGGCCGAGACCGTCGCCGAACGCCTCGCGGGCGGCTCGGGCCGCACCTTCACCGGCGCCGACACCTCCACCAAGCTGAAGCTGATGGGCGCCGACGTCGCCTCTTTCGGCGACCCCTTCGCCGCCTCCGACACCGGCGCCGTCGAGGTGCTCTTCTCCGACGGGCGCGAGGGCGTCTACAAGAAGCTGCTGCTCGGACCCGACGGGCGTCTCCTCGGCGGCATCCTGGTCGGCGACGCCGGAGCATACGGCTCCCTCAAGCCACACACCGGACGCCAACTCCCCAGCCCCGCCGAGGTGTTCATCGCCCCAGCGGGCGGCGAGGCACCCGGAGCGGACGCGCTCCCCGACGACGCCGTCGTCTGCTCCTGCCACAACGTCACCAAGGCGCAGGTGCGCGACGCCGTCACCGAGCACGGGCTCACCGACATCGCCGGCATCAAGCGGTGCACCAAGGCCGGCACCGGTTGCGGCGGCTGCGTCGGATCGCTGCAAGGCGTACTCGACGCCGAACTCACCGCATCGGGCGTCACCAGGCCGCGCGGACTGTGCGAACACTTCACCCTGTCCCGCTCCGAGATCTACGCGGTCGTCGCCCGGCAACACATCACCTCCTTCAGGGAGTTGATGGATCGTCATGGCAGTGGCGGAGACGGGTGCGCCGTCTGCAAGCCCGTCGTCGGCAACATCCTTGCCACCCTCGCCCCCGAGCTCGGCATCGGGCACGTCCTCGACGGCGAGCAGGCCACCTTGCAGGACTCCAACGACCTCTTCCTCGCCAACCTCCAGAAGGACGGCACGTACTCCGTCATCCCGCGTGTCCCCGGCGGCGAGGTCACCCCCGAGCAGGTCATCGCGGTCGGCGAGGTCGCCCGCGACTACGGGCTCTACACCAAGATCACCGGCGCCCAGCGCATCGGCCTCTTCGGCGCCCGCGCCGACCAGCTGCCCGACATCTGGCGGCGCCTCGGCGCGGCCGGGTTCGAGTCGGGGCAGGCGTACGGAAAGTCGCTGCGCGCCGTCAAGTCCTGTGTGGGCGCCCGGTTCTGCCGCTTCGGGCAGGGCGACTCCATCCGGCTCGCCATCGACCTGGAGAACCGCTACCGGGGCCTGCGCACCCCGCACAAGTTCAAGGGCGGCGTCTCCGGCTGCCTGCGCGAATGCGCGGAGGCGCGCGGCAAGGACATCGGCGTCATCGCGACGGCCGGCGGCTGGAACCTGTACGTCTGCGGCAACGGCGGCGCCCGTCCCCGCCACGCCGATCTGCTCGCCTCCGACCTGTCCACGGCCGACCTCTTCAGGACCGTCGACCGGTTCCTCATGTACTACGTGCGCACCGCCGAACGCCTGGAGCGCACCGCCGCGTGGATCGAGCGCATCGACGGCGGCCTCGACCACTTGAAGGCTGTCCTGATCGAGGACTCCCTCGGCATCGGCGCCGAGCTCGAAGCGCAGATGGACCGGCACGTCGCCGCCTACCGCGACGAGTGGAGCGCCGTCCTCGCCGACCCGGCCGCCCTCGACCGCTTCGGCCACGTCGACTTCGGTGCCCATGACGCCCTGGAGCCCGGCCGTGGCCGCCCCGCCAAGCTCGCCGACGGCAGCGAGGCCGCCCTGTTCAAGTCCCGTACGGGGGAGGTGTACGCGGTGTCCAACCGCGACCCGTTCTCCGGCGCCGACGTCATCGCGGGCGGCATCATGGGCAGCCGGGACGGCGTCCCCGTCGTCGCGTCGCCCCTGCACAAGCAGGAGTTCGACCTGCGCACCGGCCGATGCCTCGACGACCCGGACGTCACCCTCCCCGTCCTCGACCTCGCCGACCTGCCCGCGACACGGTTCTAGGCCCCGGCCGGCCCCGGGTCCCGGCGGCCCCCGACTCGGGGGAGGGGGGCGTCCGAAAGTCGCGTGACGGGGCCCGCGCGGCCCGGAGGGGGCGTATGGCAGTCGCGTGTCGGGGCCCCGCGCGGCCCGGGCGAGGGGCTGTACGGCACCCCGCATGTTGGGGCCCCGCGCGGTCTGGGGGAGGGACGGACCGTACGACCCCCCCATTACCGTTTTCGTAGCCCCGCAATGGGGCTGCCGGCCTTCGGAGTTGGCATGACTACCTCCCCTTGTCGAGTGCATGGCCCGGGGGGTGGTGTCACCAGCTTCGGAGGCACTGACAGACCGCTGATTAG